>JAJQES010000352.1 GCA_021201565.1 Tannerellaceae bacterium | reverse complement strand
ATTATAAATAACGGAGAAAAGCAGATTAGAGCAATAAAGGAAACTCCAAAATCCAAGAAACGTTTTAGATAATTTTTATACATATTTTTCAACTTAATGTCACACTTGCTTTTCGTGGTTCAAAACAACAACAAGGACGCAAACTGACTATCCGTACACCGCTCGCCCGCTGTGGACCAATCCGAAGAAAAGTACCCAAAACTGTGGTTTGCCCACCTAATCCTAATGGACCTTTCTTGCTTTGATTGACGCGCTCTGTTATTTCTGTCTCTATTTCGCTTTGTATATTGTGATTGCCATATACCATTGCTTCCATCATTAAGGACGCCGCTTCAAAATGAGAACGGCCAATACCTATTGCCAAACTTACCGGAGAACAGCCTAACAAACCCGCTCCTTCTACAGCCCAATCAATAATTTCGTCAGTTACAACACATACTTTGTGTTTGTGAAAAACCCGGAAAGTTTTTGATCTTATTTCAGGTCCTCCACCATGCATCAAAATATGTAAGCGAATTACATCCTCAGTAATTGGTTTGATTAGAATGGGGGAAGGGAGCAATGCACCCGGATCAACATTCAGACCTCCTGATTGATCAATCCGTTGCAAATCGTTTCCGTTAATAGCCATGGGTCTGCCTGGCAAATCCCTTAATCCCTCACGGATTCCTTCATGAATAAAATTGATTAACTGACCATTTATATTCCGGGTTGGTCCCACTTCTAAAAACAGGTGTGGAATACCGGTATCATCGCAAAGCGGACTTCGGTTTTGTTCAGCGACAAGTGCATTCTGTAAAATAGTTTCCAGGACCCATTTAGCACCGGGTACTGTTTCACGTTTAATAGCTTCATGATAAACCGCTTTTTTATCTTCACTGAAAGTAGTTGCAGCCGTTATCAAACAGTTCTTTACTTTATCTATTATTTCCTCTCTCTCAAGCTTCATCATATATACTTTTTCCGTTTGCTACAGCTACAATTGCGGGATATTCATGTACTTCCAGTATATGAAAAGCTTCCATTCCTTCACCTGGAAAAGCTACAATTTTTTGCTGTAGTGTTTTACTCTTCAACAAAGCTGTAACAGGTGGAATTACAGCATACACTGAATTACATTGTTTTAAGCTCTCCACGGTTTCTTTCCTTAATGCCCCCTTGCCTAAATGTAGTTTAACTCCTGCAGAGGACAAAACAGGTATAGAACTTTCAATTTCAAACTTATTGCTTGACGTAGGACCTACACCTGCCGGACTAACTGCCGTATGAAAAATAACAGAACCTTGTAATTGAATATTATATTCCGAAATTTTACCGCATTGAATCAAAGAAACAATTTTAGGTAATACAGCATCTCTTCCGGTATATATATAACCGGATATGGAAATCATATCACCAACTTGCAGCTCACTTATTTTATCTTCTTCGATTGGGGTTTTTATATTTTTCATTGTCTAATAAATATCTCTTCTCATAATAGGATTTCCATCAATATCATAAACCTCAATATGCTTAAGTGCATAATCTATTTTATCATAGAGTGCTTCTATAGTATCAGATTTAACAGTAAATACGCCTACACGATTATTACTTGTTATTTCAGGACCAATCTCAAATCCACGCTCTTTCAAAGGATTACAATATTCTATCGCACCAGTTTCCAGAAGTGATTCTTCATAGGATACATAGCCAAATTTCCCCGGCATGGCATATAAATAATTATTCGCAAGGAAAAAATTAGATTTATGATTATTCATTATAACCTCATTACCTAAAAAGGAATCAATAGCTGCGTCCACATAGTCGAAACCTGTACTTTCTTTTATTATTTTATAACTTTCTCCACCTCCAATTCTTGCCCCAAACTCTATTACACTTACAGAATTTTCACTAATAATCGCTTGAAGCATAAGAGGAGTATTCTGTAATTTAAAAACGTTTGCAACTTGATTAGCAATTAACTTTATTTGATTGTAAATTTCATTGGAAACAGTGGTAGGCCAAATTCCACCATAAATTTGTTGTGCGTTATTATTATTTTTGTTTATTTTTCTTCTCTCTTTTACCATTAAAATAATAGCTTCTCCATTTTTGACAAAACAATCTATTCCTATTTCTTTCCCAACCACATATTCTTCAATGATAGCTTCATTAGTCCGACTCATATCTAAAGCTTTCTGTACTATTTCTTCGATATCTTCATTTGCGGAATTTATTTTTCTAATACCTTTAGAACTATAACAGTCAGTTGGTTTAACTATAATTGGATATTTCAAATAAGAAGAATCAATATCTTTTACAGTTTTTATTTTATAAAATTTAGATGTTGGTATATTATTTTGCAACATTAGTTGTTTCATCAATACCTTATTGGTTACCTTTAATGCTGTTTCATAGCTATATGGTATAGGTAAGCCTAACTTTTCCGCAACATAACAAGCTGTAGCATTTGTTTGATCGCCACAAGTGCTAATCACTATATCCGCTCTAATATTAGATGCTATTTCCAAAATCCTTTCCGTATCCAAAGCACTTTCTCTAATATGCTCATCAGCAACACTTTTCGCAACAGGATTTTCTGCAAAGTCCACTAATAAAGTATAATATCCTCTACCTTTAAGATTTTCAATTAATGTTTTATGAGGTCTGGCTCCTCCTAAAACAATAGCTACCGGTTTATTCTTATTCATATTTTTATTTTTACAAATGATCCTTAATTCCTAAAGAAGTTGCCAAACTATTAATCTCAATTATTTGTTTATCTGAAACAGTAACCATATCTGAATTAAACAACTTAAAAGAATGCTCACCGGGTAAAAATACCTCATTTTTTTCTCCACATTGCTTCACCTGGTTTGTTAAATAATCCATTTTATCTAAATAATCTTCATAACTCAAAAATGAATTAATATTAATAGCTATCATCAGATGCCCATAATCAGAAAACTCATCTTTGTGATTTAATGCTTTAACATCTCCTCCAAAGGCTGAACCTGTTAATAAACCAGCTATTACATCTACAATTAATGAAAGTCCAAAACCTTTGTGTCCTCCAATAGGCACCATGGATCCTTTTAATGCTTTTATCGGATCAGTCGTTGGATTTCCATAACTATCAAAAGCCCAACCGACGGGAATTGAATCTCCATTTTTTGCAGCTAAGCGTATTTTACCACGAGCAGCATTTGATGTTGCCATATCAAGAATTACAGCTGGTTTATTATGCCCCCCGGGAAATCCGATACCAATAGGATTGGTACCAAAAATCGGTGTATTACCACCCGTTGGAGCTATTGCCGGAGAAGAATTCGCAAAAATGAAACCGATCATATTATTATTTGCTGCCAGATCAACAAAAAAGCCTGCTGTCCCAAAGTTATTGCTATGTCGTACTCCTACAACGCCAACGCCATATTGGGAAGCTTTTTTAATTGCCATTTCCATTCCTTTATAAGCAGCAACCTGACCAAAGCCATGTTGCGCATCATAAAGGGAAACAGCAAAATTGTCTTTAATGGCACAAAACTCTGTTTTTGCGGTCATAAGCCCCTCTTGAATTTTTCTTGCATAAATAAGTATTCTGCCTATCCCATGTGTACCTTTGCCTCTTTGATGGGCATACACAATCGTATCAACAATTATTTTCGCATCACTTTGTGGAACTCCTAATTTAGAAAGAATTCCATACGAAACATTTTTAATTGAACTTATACTAACGTCCATGTTATACAATCAAATAATTTTCAACAATTTGTCAAAATCCCTCTCAATATTCCAAACATATTTCAGCATATCTTCAGATTTTTTCTTCTCCTTATAAGCAAAATTTGATAAAGAGAAAAATTTTTCTTCAATATCTCTCACTGACATAGGCATTTCTGGTTCACCCTTAGGATAGTCAACTCTTTCACTAAAACAATCCCCGTTTACCAATGTAATGTTTACAATCGCAGCCCTTTTTTGGGGTACCAGAGCTGTAATATCTTCATCAGAAAAAACTTCAACTTTTTTGGTCAGAGCAAGTACGTTTTCATTATTAGTCCATTCAGGTAAAAAGGCCTGAATATCCGCCGTCCCGGTTTGTAAAGCTATGGCAATGCTATAAGGGATACTCATTTTCGCTGAATTAACTCCGACTATTTCAGTGTGCTCATGTCCTTCCACTGCCCAGCGATATGTTCTAACAATTATTGTATGAATGTCCTGTATATGTATGTTGTATTGTTCTCTTAACCGAATTGCAGCTTCGATGGGTGCATGACAATGTCTACAAGCAGCGTACGGTTTCATATAAATACCCATTATAGCCGGTATTTCATGGACGGATTTAAAAAGTTGTTCTGTATCATATTTACCTGTAAAAGCACATAAAAAACCTTTATCTCCATCCAATACGTCGTCTGGTCCTTCAAAGCCGGACTTAACCAACAAAATTGAGTTAATAGCGTTTTGAGCTGAAATTCCTACATTATAAGGTTTCATTTCAGAACTACCTTTAATTACCTTTAACAGTCCGGATGAAGAAGTTGCAGCGGCGGATAAGGTATCTTTCAATTGTTTTTTTGTAAAATTCAATGCAACCCCCACTGCAATTGAAGCACCTATGGTTCCACAAATACCTGTTCCATGGAATCCATTATCCTTAAGAGCCGGTTGAAGCGCTCTTGCTAATCGGATTGCGGTTTCGTATCCAACGATAATTCCCTTTAAGAATTGAACGGCATTTATATGATATTTTTGAGCTGCCGGCAATAATGCTGAAAAAATAGGGGCTCCAGGATGGAACATTCCAAATCGCTCTCCATCATCAAGTTCTGCAACATGCGAATTAATCCCATTGATTAAAGCAGCTTCTAATAGACCTGCTCTTTGATCTAATCCGATCAACGATAAAGTTCCTGTCTCTTTCGCTATATTGTTATATAATTCATTAATTTTACTTTTTATCATTTGAGAACCGGCAAAAGTAGCACCCAGATAATCAAGTAAGCATTTTTTTGCTTGTAAAATAACAGGCTCAGGGAAGTTGATATGGGTTAATTCGTATAAACTATCAATATATTTATC
>JAJQES010000339.1 GCA_021201565.1 Tannerellaceae bacterium | reverse complement strand
AGCCTCCTCTTCAATCTCTACTCCTATTCATTTATCTTTATTTTATTCTTCGCATAACGAGTGGGATTGTCCCGCTCTGTGAGAGCTTGTCCCATGTTGTCCTGACAGGGTAAGTTGCTTATTTTCAGAATTATTCTTATATATATTTGTCTTTCGAAATATCTAAAATTATTAGTAAAATGAGAAAGACATTCAAGAAATTCTGGTTAAAATCAGAAAATGAGTAAGCTGTAGAGAACAGTATTCCTTCTGAAAATTTATCGCAAGTTGATAAGGCGATGAGTAACCTAATCAAGATGAAAGAGGCAACCAAACTTCTGAAAGCCTCCGCACCTACTGTCCGTAAATATGCCCGGCTCGGTCATTATAAAGAATACCGGTTTGGGGAGAAACTTGTCTTTTATGATAAGGAGGAAATTCTAAACTTTATTCTAAATCGATGTAGAACAGCAGAAGAATCTTAATCCCGATGTAAAAGGAAACAGAATCTTCCGTTCGCCAATCCAAGAACGAACGGATTGAGGTACACTTGCAGGAGAAATACGATTTCCGTTTCAATGTGATTAAATCCAAACCGGAGTATTGTATGAAGAATGGCAATTATCCCTTTCAACCTGTAACCAAGTTTGCCCTCAATTCGTTTAAACGGCGGATTGATACCGAGCTGGGCATTTTTACATTGGCAGAGAATATCCGAACCATTCTCGAAAGCGATTTTTCGGCAAAGGTGCATCCTGTGAAAGACTATTTCCGGCAATTGCCTCGCCTTGAACCCGATATAAACCAATATATTGTCCAATTAGCAGAGACCGTAACCACCGCCAATCCGGAAAAATGGAACGAATACCTTACCAAATGGTTGATGGGCGTTAGTGCAAATGCGCTGGAAGATGTGGGTTGTCAGAACCATACTTGTTTAGTACTGACTGGAGAACAGGGAAGATTCAAAACAACATGGTTAGATCATCTTTGCCCACAGTCGTTAAAGAGTTATCTGTTTACGGGGAAGATAGATCCGCAGAATAAAGATGTACTGACGATGATTGCCGAATATCTGTTTATCAACATCGACGACCAGTTGAAAGCCTTGAATAAGCGAGACGAAAACGAACTAAAGAACCTGATAACAACTCCGGCAGTTAAATACCGTCGACCTTATGATGTATATATCGAGGAAGATCCGCATTTAGCCAGCTTCATGGCATCGGTCAATGGTAACGATTTTCTGACTGACCCGACCGGAAGCCGCAGGTTCTTGCCGTTTGAGGTTATTAGTATTGACATTAAAGCGGCGCAGCAAATCAATATGGATTAATGTATTCTCCGAAGTGATGTGGTTATTGGATAACAGATACCGTTATTGGTTTGTCGAAGAAGAAATAACGGAGCTACACAGATTAAGTCAACAATTCCATGTCCAGACAGTAGAATACGAAATGTTATTGAAAGGATTTGAAAAACCGGAGGCTGGGGAAGAGTGCTATATGACAACTTCGGAGGTATTAAGCTACTTACAGGTGTATACTTTGGTAAAGTTATCCGAAAAGCGAATGGGTGAAGCCTTGCGTAAAGCTGAATTTGAACGGCTCTCCAAGCGATTGGCGAAAGGGGCTAATCCTGTTCAATGTTACCGGATAAAGAAAATCAAGCCGAATCCATTTTTCGACCGTGATATATAGAAATATAGATATGGATTATTACTCTCACTACCTTACTACAACCAGATATAATCCAATGAAAGAAAAAGGATTAAGCCGTAGTAAGAAGCTAAATCCCCATCTTACTCTCATCCTACTACCTTACTACAAGGTGGTAGTTACTACAAATTAGAATGATACTACATAAATGTAATTGATTATCAATATGATATATAGATTGATGTATGTAGTAAGTAAAACAGATAAAAAATAAGAAAATGAAAAATTCAAATTATATAAGTATTACGCAATACCTTGAAAATAAAGGAATCCATCCGGTAAAAGACCGGGGGTATTACGGAATGTATTTTTCTCCCCTACGGGATGACAGCAATCCGAGTTTCAAAGTCGATTACGACAAAGATTTATGGTACGATTTCGGAGCCAATGAGGGCGGTTCGATTGTTGATCTTGTGATGAAGTTGGAGAATTGTTCGCTGGCAGAAGCATTTCGTAAGTTGGAAAATTCCTTTTCCTTTCATCGGAATGATATTCCTGTAGCTTCTCCGGTGCTAACAAACCGAGAACCGGCAATAACCATTACGGATATTCAACCGCTTATTCATCCCGCTTTACTTGATTACCTGAAAGAGCGGAGCATAAATACCGACATAGCAAAACAGCATTGTTCGGAAGTCCATTATACCATTGCAGACAAACCGTATTTTGCTATTGGCTTTCAGAATGATGCTGGAGGTTGGGAGCTTCGAAACCGGGCATTCAAAGGGAGCAGCACCCCGAAGAATATTACGTCTATTAACAACGGTTCCGAGACGGTCATGGTGTTCGAGGGATTTATAGACTTTCTCTCTTATCTCTCATTAAAACAGAATGCTTATCCAAGAATCGATTCGACAATATTGAATTCAATTGCCAATCTGCCAAAAGCGATTCCGTTTCTTCAAACCCATCAAACAATACAAGCCTTTCTGGATAACGATGAAGCCGGAAAGCGGGCAGTTGAATGTTTAAGCCCGGTTTGTAAAGAGGTTATCGACCAGTCGGTTTTCTATCGGGACCATAAAGACCTGAACGATTATTGGCGGGATAAATCTAACCCGAAAAAACAGGTTAGAAAAAATGATGCCGCTGCTCCCATTAAGCGACAAATCCCTGTGAAAAAGAGAGGGCGCAGTTTATAAGCTAACTTTTGCGCGAAGTGCATTGCAAGACGTCAGTTTGTTACCACAAACTGCGCTTGCCGCCTGAACCGCTTTCGCTGGCGGAGAAACTGCAATCGCTTCGCTCTCGACAGTTTTTTGAATCAAAAATCAAATGAGGAAATGAAAAATAGCTATATAAAATTCCGATGTTCGGAATCAGAAAAAGAGAGAATTGGAGATATGGCTAATCGGTCGGGGGTAACCCTTTCCGAGTATTGCCGACAACAATGTCTGACTGGGCGAATACTTGCCAGCCCAAAGCTAAGCCCGACAGAAGTTTCATATTTGCGAGAACTGAAGGAACATAATAATGCCATTGTCCGGCTTGCTAATCTTATACGGAATAAAGACCCACAATTGGTGGTTGCCATTGCAGAATATCTGGAACAGTCCCGGCAATTGTACAACCGATTCTTCTAACTGTATGATTGGAAAAGGAAAAGCAATAGCACATGGAGGCAATGCGATTGATTACGCATTGCGTGAAGGCAAACTGGATAAGATTGTCGGCAGAAACATGATTGATAGTGATTCACCTGCCGACATACTTCGGGAGTTTGAAATGGTTAATCAACACAATTACCGATGTAAAAACAAATATATGAGATATGAAATCGGAATATCTCCACAGGATATAGATAAACTAAAGCCGGGAGATATGAGTAAAATTGCACGGACATTTGCCAATAAAATGGGATTGCAGAATCATCAATGGATAGCCTGCACCCATAAAGATACCGGGAAACCGCATATCCACCTGATTGCAAATCGTATTGGAGTTGATAGTAAGGTGTTCGATACAACCTTTATGAGTAACCGCTCGGCACGGATAGCAGAAGAGATAAGTCGGGAAATAGGATTAACTATTGCAAACGATGTTCGTAAACAAAAGCAACATCAGCAACCCTATAAAGACCCGACACGTCAACAGGCAAAAGATAAACTTCAACAGATTGCCTATTATGAACTGTTCAAAAATACCAGTTTAGCAGGTTTTTTACATGGATTGGAGGAAGCGGGTGTTGGGATTGAGCCTGCAAAAAACAAACAGGGTAAAACCTACGGTATCCGATTCAATTATGAGGGGCAGACATTCAAAGCTTCGGAAATCGGGCGGGAATTTGGGTTCCACTCGCTTGCCAGGAACTTTTCTTCTTCACCGGAAGAAAGTCACTTACATCAGGTTCAGCAGATCCACAGTCAACATACGAGTAGTCAACAGTCCTATTCAGGAGTAAGTTCTGGCATAGCTTCACTATTATCAGACTTGTTTACTCCGAATAGATACAATGATCCGGACGAAGAAAACAACGCATTGAAACGTAAAAAAAAAAGCTAAAAAACGATATTATGGAAGACAACAATAAAAAAGTCAAACGGAGAAATAAATTCGCAGGAAAAGAGGATATTTCTCGTGAGACAGTAGACAACATCCTGTCAGATCAAATCGACCAGCTTCGGGAAATATCCCGAACGAATGATGAGACCGCAAGCCAAGTCAAAGAGAGCGTACATATCTTATATGAAAAGCGCATCCCGATTGATACGGCTAAATTTGAGCAGCTGAGTGGTAGCTTCATAAACGAAATGGAGAATAAGCTACGGAAAGTTAAACAACCGTCAAAAGGTTTGAAATGGTATATTGCCATGTGGCTAATAACGCTAGTATCGGCATTTCTTGCAGGGTATTTCATTCATGAATATAGAGATTGGAAAGGGAAAGCAGGGTATTGGCATCAGATGTATGAGGAGATTAAACCGAAAAATTAGTGAATGTATGCAGGAACAAGGTATTATTCAGATTCGGGGGATACTGACCCCCGAATTGGCAGGGACATGACTTCAGAATTTGCGGTCAATGACCGCAAAATGAAGTGATAAGCAAATTATATAAAGAAATGTATCATTCTGAATTTGTTTAGGTGAAAAATTATAGGTAATTTTGTTGCTCATAGTCTACATGAATGATATTATGATACAAAAGGGAATACTCAACAATCTCATAAAATCTCAAGACTTAGAAAGTCTTGAGCGGCATTTAATTTATTCATATGTGAGCTATCATAAGCTTGACTATGCTGTCAGTCCAATTTTGGATAATTATTTCTGCGATTTTAAGGCAGATAAAAAGGTTCTACAGGAAACAAAAAAACTTAACATAAATTCCTTAAAGCTACTTGAGAATTATCTGGAATTACTTCTTCCTCAAGAGGATCGGAAATTAAATGG
>JAJQES010000055.1 GCA_021201565.1 Tannerellaceae bacterium | reverse complement strand
CTTTCGGTGAAGCATTCTTAACATTACACCCAACTATGTATGCAAAAACATTAGGTGGAAAAATGAAAGAACACGGAGCGAAAGCTTATCTGGTAAACACAGGTTGGAACGGTACCGGCAAACGTATCTCTCTGAAAGATACTCGTGCTATTATCGACGCTATCATCGACGGTTCAATTGAAAACGCAGAAAAAGTTCATATTCCGATCCTGAACCTGACTGTACCTAAAACATTGAACAATGTTTCTGATATCCTTGATCCACGTACTACTTATGCAGATGTAGCTGAGTGGGAAACTAAAGCTAAATCTTTGGCTGCTAAATATATCAAGAACTTTGAACAATACTGCGATAACGAAGATGCGAAAGCATTAATCGCTGCTGGTCCACAGATCTAATTTACCCAATAAGTAAATTTACATATCAAAAGGCATCCATATTTATATGGGTGCCTTTTTTCATATCCTCAATTAGAAAGTCCGTTCATAAATAAGTGCAAGAGAACGCAGATTTTCGTAGACAAATATTTGTTGGACCGTAGGGATTACAAATCCTTATGCTTAGGTACATGGGGTCTATGACCCCTTTTTATCGGATTACAAATCCGTAGTTCCTTTTGTGGGGATTATATTTCCTCCGTCCAGGTTGATGACATTGGGGAGGGCGCTATACCGAATAGATTTTATAATATAACTGTTATCCGTGGTCATCTGTCCTATCTGTGTCATCTGTGTGCCTTTCCGGGCTACGTGAATGTTAAAACCCGGCTTTTTTACGAATATTCCAGAACTTTCTTGATAAAAATAAAGTTATTTTAAAACAAATTATTATCTTTACACGCAATAGTTTGCTAAAATGGGAAAGGTGTTATAAAATGATAAAGAAGTTTTTATTTATCATATTGGGAATCATATATATGACTGCCTGCGGAGAAAAACCCGCTTACCGGATTGAGGGAAAGTTGGAAAATCTGAAGGATGAGACTGTATATGTTGTTTTTGAAAAAGATGATATCACCCGGATAGATACCTTAACCTGTGAAAAACCCGGACAGTTTTCCGTGGAAAGAAAGGAAGGTGATTTTAATAGTATCACACTTTTCTTTGAAAATAAAACCACCTGGATTACTGTATATCCTGAACGGGGAGAAAAAATAACCATTACCGGAGATATGAATTACCCATCTCTTTTACAGGTTAAAGGAGGTAAAATCAACAATGAACTTACGGCCGTACGAAAACGTATGGGCGATCTGTTGAAGGAGCACCGGGATCTGACTGCCCAGCTAAAAAATACCGGTAATCTGGATACGCTGGATGAAAATGAGTTGAATTCGCGATTAACGAATGTAAATCACCAAATCATAGAACAGGTTGGACGCTATATACAGGACAATCCGGATCAAAAGGCGTCTGTTATCCTGATGCAGACTTTCTTTGCGGATCCCGATGATACCCGCAAATTAGATGAATACCTGGCATTACTGGATCCTGCGTTGAAAAATTATTACCTGGTTCGGGAATTGGAGCAGTTCAGTGAACGAGCCAAACGGACTGCTTTAGGCGCTGAAGCACCGGGTTTCAGTGTGAAAAATGTATATGGAGAAACTGTTAGCCTTGATTCATTCCCTGAAAAATATCTATTGTTGACATTTACTGCTCCCTGGTGTGATATGTGCCAGACAGAAACACTTCACCTCGATGAAATCGTTCATAAGTATCCAAAAGAACAGCTGGACATGGTGGTTGTTAGTCTGGATGATGATTTAAAGGGAGTCAGAGAAGTCCTGGCAAAAGATAGTATCCAGTGGAATCTGGTTACCGATTCGGCAGGTCAGGCAGCTATGTTGCTGGATCTGTATAATGTGAGTGCTCTTCCCTGGAGTTATTTAATTGATGAGGAGGGAAAAATTATTTTAAAAACTGAAAATGGAATAGAAATCAAACAGACTCTCGAGAAAATTCTTGATTAAACACGCATATTAATTTTACCAAACCCTTAATTTAATCTTATGCTTGTAAAATGTTTTGCAGCTGCTGTGCAGGGTATTTCTGCTACCATAATCACGATTGAAGTAAATTGTACACGTGGAATCCAGTTCCTGTTGGTAGGACTTCCCGATGTGGCTGTTCGCGAAAGCCACGAACGGATTATTTCAGCATTGGAAGTAAACGGATATAAGTTTCCCCGGAAACGGATTGTAATCAATATGGCACCTGCTGATATCCGGAAAGAAGGCTCTGCCTATGATTTGCCACTTGCTATTGGTATGCTGGCCGCGGCAGAGCAGATCGATTCTTCCCGGTTGGAACATTGTATGATCATGGGAGAGTTGTCATTAGACGGAACAGTTCTGCCGGTAAAAGGGGCGCTTCCGATAGCTATCAAAGCAAAAGAAGAAGGATTTAAAGAACTTGTACTACCTGTACAGAATACACAGGAGGCAGCAGTTGTCGAAGGGATTACTATATATGGAGTACATACTATTAAAGATGTGATTGAATTTATCGATGGAAAGGAAGTGTTATCCCCAACCGTTATAGATATACAGGAAATCTTTTATGAACGCCAGTTACAGTTTGAATACGATTTCTCCGATGTCAAAGGCCAGGAAAATGTAAAACGGGCCCTGGAAGTGGCCGCGGCAGGTGGACATAATCTGATCATGATCGGACCTCCGGGAAGTGGTAAGTCGATGCTTGCTAAACGGCTTCCTTCTATATTACCTCCATTTACTTTACCGGAATCACTGGAGACTACTAAAATACATTCGGTAGCCGGAAAAATCCGGACCCATACTTCCCTGATGACGCAGCGCCCGTTTCGCTCCCCACATCATACGATTTCCAATGTGGCTATGGTGGGAGGCGGTACATTCCCTCAACCTGGTGAGATCAGCCTGGCCCATAATGGTGTACTTTTTCTGGATGAATTACCCGAATTCAACCGGAATGTATTAGAAGTAATGCGTCAACCTCTCGAGGACCGGGTAATCACAATCTCCCGTGCCCGTTTCTCTGTGGATTTTCCTGCCGGATTTATGTTAGTCAGTTCCATGAATCCATGTCCGTGTGGGTATTATAACCATCCTGAGCGGACCTGTCTTTGTCCGCAGGGCGCGGTACAAAAGTATATGAATAAAATCTCAGGTCCCCTGTTAGACCGGATTGATATTCAGATAGAGATTGTACCGGTTCCCTTTGAGAAAATTTCAGATCAGACTTTGCCTGAAAAAAGTGCTGTAGTACGTGAACGGGTCATACAAGCACGTCATATTCAGGCAGAACGTTTTGCGGCCTATCCCTCTATTCATTGTAATGCTCAGATGACCTCTCCTCTTTTACGGGAATATGCTCTTCCGGACCAGAGAGGATTGACCTTACTAAAAAATGCGATGGAGCGTTTAAATCTTTCTGCCCGTGCTTATGACCGTATTTTAAAAGTAGCTCGTACCATTGCCGATTTGGATGGGACTGACTCCATTACTTCTACTCATCTGTCAGAGGCTATTCATTACCGGAATCTGGACAAAGGTTCCTGGGGAACATAATAGCTCAGAGAGGAAAATATTAATAATAGAGAACTTTATCTTAATATTAAAACATTTCTTATTTTTTATAATTAGCTATTGTTCAATTCATTAACATAAATTAATTTGATTTGTATATATTAACAATATTAAACTGATTACTTTTGTCTTCCATATTTTGGTATAAATTGACTTGGAAAGTGTCAGTTTACATGGAATTGATTATAAGATTCAGGTAACAGTTCTCTATTATTTTGGTAAGTAATAACTAACAAATAGTATTATTAAACAAGTATACAAATGATTAAAAATCGCGCGTTTTTGGAGAAAACAAAAGTAAAGATTAAAAGTATTCTTTTAATTGGAGTTGTTTTTGCAGGATCAGGGGTGCAGTTTGCATGTTCTGAAGATGAAACGAACAAAAAAGGTGGTATTGGTGAAATTCAGGTCACTTTAGCTACGGATTCCGGAGTGAATGCTATTACAAAAGCAGTAACCGAAACGGATCCAAATGCTCCTTCTCTAACTGATTTTACAATTAATATCTCGGGACAGGGATATAATGAAAATCTTTCTTATAGTGAACTTGCTGAACCCATTGAATTACCAATTGGTACTTATGCGGTAAAAGCAATCTCCGGAGATGCTACAGCGGAAGGGTTTATAGGAGAAAATGGTTATGACAAACCCTGGTATCAGGATGATCAGACAATTGTGGTTGAAGGGAATAAAACTACACCGGCCAATTTATCCGCTACTCTGCAGAATGCTAAAGTATCTGTTAGTTATTCGGAAGCGTTTATTGCTTATTTTGATGACTATACAACAGATGTTACTTTGAAATCCAGTAAAAACACATTCCTTTTTGATAGACAGGAAACCTATGAACCTCTTTATCTTTTGCCCGGAACATTGGAGTTGTATGTGGATATTTCAGGGAATGCAGGTATAGAGTATACGCATGAAGATAGTTTTACTATTGATGCGAAAAAACATTATAAAATTACCTTCGATACAGACGCAGATCCAGGTCCGGAACCGGGCGAAGAAGGCGAAGCAGGTATCACCATTACTTTTGAAAGCCCTGATGATGCAGATCCCATCGTTATTAACCTGGGGAATTATCCGGTATTGAAAGCGATAGGTTTTGAAAATAACCGGTTGCAGATAGTACAGGGGAATCATCCGGAAGAAAGCGCTTATATTTCCATCGCGGGAAAAGGTGAGATCACAAACTGTAGTTTTACTATTGTCTCGAGCGATTTTACGGCTAAAACAATTGATTTATTAACTGCAGATGAAGCAGCTTTGGAAGGTCTTGTCTACACTTCTAATACAGAAAAAACATTGGCCGTTTTGAATTTTGCTGAAGTTATACCTACTTTATCCCGGGGTGAACATACGTTTACTTTAACAGTGGCAAATGCAAAAGCAAGTCAGAAAATTACAGTAACAATCACAGTCGCATAATAAAAACAGAACAAATTTAAGATATGAAAAAGTACACTTATTTTATATATAGTCTTTTGTTTCTTCTCACAACGCTTGTTGCTTGTGACAGAGAAAAAATTGACTATGGATT
>JAJQES010000110.1 GCA_021201565.1 Tannerellaceae bacterium | reverse complement strand
TTGTTTTCCTAAAGATTTGGTAAATAGAAAAGTAATAAAATACTCAGGCAAAATACAATAAATTCTAAAAAAGCTTATATTTGTTCTATTAAATCGGACGTTTAAACTATACAAATATTTTTGTAAAATTCTGTCATATATATTCTTATAGTTTCTTTGTCAAATAGTTCCCTTTTTATTCCTGAACATTATTTTATCTATTAAAAAACTGCTTTTACTCTCACCGGGATTTTTTTTATTAAAAAAATCATTTTTTTCTGGGGGTACGGGACGGGTTATGTGTATTTACAATGAATCATCAAAATACATTGTAAAAAATATGATCCGGCTGAAAGAATTAATAGATAGAATGATCAAAGGAAATATTACCTGGTCTGAATATACAGAGATTTTAAAAACAGAGCGGATGTCCGGCTATCTCTTTACCATTTGGCAGCAGGCTCCTGACCAGGTCAGCGAAGACCAGGTGGATGGAGATAAAATATTTGCGGAGATCAGAAAAAAAATATTTTATCCATATAATAACAGACCTGTATGGCGGTATTTGGCCGGGTATGCAGGACGTTCTATGGTTGCCTTTGCTTTTTTTCTTCTGGCCTTCTTCTCTTATAATTACTACTTAAAGCCAACTTATATAATCGCCTGCGCCTCTCCGGATGAGACGCTGACCCTACTGTTACCGGATAGTTCAATCGTTTGGTTGAACAATGGTTCAGAACTCTGTTACCGGAAAGACTTTATGAAAGATCGGCGAGTCTTTCTGGACGGAGAAGGTTATTTTTCTGTTAAGCAATCCCAGGATGTTCCTTTTAAAGTTTCTTTCCGTAATGCGTATGTTTTGGTAAAAGGAACTGAATTTAATATTAAAACGGAAGGGGATATCTCGGAAGTTACCCTGATCAGTGGACGGATTGATTTTGGTGTGCCGGAAAAGGACATATATATAGAAATGAACCCTTCGGATCACCTTATTTTTAATACGGCCACTTATCAGTTAAATGAAATCCGGAATAATCCTCAATTATTTGACTGGCGCAGTCATGTCTACAAATTTTCAGATAAACCCCTTGAAGAATTGATCGGGTTGATAAACACCATGTTTCAGACAACCGTCAGGCTGGATGAGAGAGTCGGAGGGGATAATTATTTTACAGGAACGATCCGTAAAAATGAATCTTTACAGGATATTCTGGAGAAAGTTTGTATAAGTATGGATCTACAGATTCTGGAAAAAGATGCTCAGCTAATCCTTTATTAATTAAATAGATGCCTTAAATATTAACTAAAAAATGAACACATGAGAACGTATTTTTTGTGTATGAAAAACTACGGGATGTCACTCGTTGCTTTTTTATTGGTATTGTACCCTAACGTAATCAATGCAGCTTCTGAAGAGGTCGCTTTGAAAGGTAGTTCCGTTACACTTAGCGAAACAATCAAAAAAATTGAAGAATTAAGTGATTACACCTTTTTCTACAATGCCCGTGACATCAGTCAGACCCACCGGTTTGATATTGACTGTAAAGGTACAGTTGAAGAAGTTCTGGAAAAAGTGTTGAAAGGAACTGATTTAACGTATGTAATCCGGAAGAATGATATTATTCTGAAATCTACCCGTGAATATGAACCTCCTCAGCAGGTAAATAAACGGACTATTACCGGAAAGGTAATCTCTTCGGAGGATAATCTGCCTGTGATTGGTGCCAATATCTGGTTAAAAAACAGTTCTGTAGGTACTATTACTGACATTGACGGAAACTATTCCATTACGATTGAAGGGGTCGGAGGGGTGCTGACTTTTTCTTATACCGGGATGAAAACCGAAGATATTGATATTGGCGGACGCACGGTCATTGATTTGATCATGGACCCTGATATGGAGGTGCTGGATGAGGTAGTAGTTGTCGGATACGGACACCAGCGTAAAGAGAGTGTGGTGGGTGCTATTACGACTATTGATGCCTCTAAGCTGAAAGCGCCCAGTGCGACTGTTTCTACCTCCCTGGCAGGACAATTAGCCGGGGTGGTTGCTATGAGCCGGTCCGGAGAACCCGGTAAAGAAAGTTCTGCTGATTTTTATATCCGGGGCGTTTCCTCTTTTAAAGGAACCACCACCCCGCTTGTATTAGTCGATGGGATAGAACGTGAGCTGGACCTGGTAGATACCGATGATATTGAATCTTTCTCTATTCTGAAAGATGCTTCAGCTTCTGCTGTGTATGGAGTGAGAGGAGCCAATGGGGTCATTCTGATTACGACAAAGAAGGGAAATCTGGGGAAGCCTAAAATCACGGTACGTTCAGAATATGGTATTACTTCTCCTACAAAGTTGCCTAAGTTTGTAAATTCCGTGCAGTGGGCGGATATGTATAATGAGGCCAGTGGGACGAATTATTATTCTCAAAACGACCTGGAGATGTATCGTACCGGTGCCGACCCTGATTTGTATCCGGATGTAAACTGGATGAAAGAGATGTATAATGATTTTGCTTCTAATCAGCGTGTAAATGTGAATGTGGCCGGAGGTAGTGAGATTACCAGATATTACATCGCCGGTTCTTTTTATAATGAGAGTTCTATTTTTAAATCGGCAGATGACGTATATGATTATAGTACATCTATTCACTATAATAAATTTAATTTCCGGGCCAATCTGGATTTTAACCTTACCTCCAGTACCGAATTAAATATTAATCTGGCGAATATTTATGAAAAATCATTTGGACCCGGTGCTACGAAAGATAATATCTGGGGCTATACATTTAACACTTCTCCCAATGCTTTTCCTACTCAGTATTCTGATGGAACGATTGCTGCTCCTTCCACCAGTTCGGGATACAATCCGTGGAACCTGCTGGTACATTCGGGATACAGGGAACAGTTTTGGAACTCATCTCAATCACTGATAGGGCTGACACAGGACATCGGGAAGTTATGGTCACCCCTGGAAGGATTAAAAGCGAATGTGAAATTCTCATGGGATGCATTTAATACAACGACACAAATCCGGAGCAAAGAGCCGACTCAATATCATGCTACCGGCCGGGATGAAGACGGAAATCTCATTTTTGGCGATCCTATTTATACAGGTAATTCAACATTAAGTTATACAAAAGAAACAGCGGGTAGCATGACAACCTATCTGGAAGCCTCTCTGAATTATAGCCGGCTGTTTGCCCTGAAACACCGGATCGGTGGATTATTACTTTATAATCACAAGATTCTGACCTATACGCAGGAAAATGATAAATATAAATCCCTTCCCTATAAGAACCAGGGGATTGCCGGACGTATTACCTACGCTTTCAATGATACCTATTTTGTAGAATTTAATGCAGGGTATAACGGGTCGGAGAACTTTGCAAGAGGCCACCGGTTTGGTTTTTTTCCGGCTGTGGCCGGAGGATGGATGCTCTCCAATGAATCATGGTTTGAGCCGTTGACAAAAACAGTGAATATGCTGAAAATAAAAGCCTCATACGGGAAAGTAGGAAATGATGATATTGGAGGGGAACGTCGCTGGATTTACGAATCTACCATTGTAGACAGCGGCTCCTGGAATTATGGTGTTTCCGGAGGACAGGGAGGGACAGGTATCCGGGTTGGAGATGTGGAGAATCTGAACGTTTCATGGGAAGAAGCCCTGAAAACAAATATAGGAGTAGAATTTTCTCTATTTGGCAAAGTAGATGTACAGGCAGACTTTTTCCGGGAAAAAAGAACCGGTATCTTTCTTCAGCGCGCAGGTTTACCAGCTATTGTGGGATTAAGTACCACGCCCTATACAAATATCGGCGAAACACTGAACCGGGGTTTTGATTCAACCATTGAATATAGCCAGCAGATTGATAAAGTATTTGTTACAGCCCGGGGAAGTTTCACATTCAACCGGAATAAACTGTTGAACAATGATGAACCGGACTGGATGTATAAATATCAGAACCGTATCGGTAAACCTTTTGGTAAAGACGGACAGATGCAACCTATGGGTTTGATTGCGTTAGGTTTATTTGAAAGCCAGGAAGAAATTGATAACAGCCCGGCCCAAATGTTTGGAGAATACCGTGTGGGAGATATTAAGTATAAAGATGTAAACGGTGATGGAGTGATTGATACCTACGATGCAGTGGCTATCGGCTATACGAATCTTCCGGAAATGGTGTATGGGTTCGGCGCTACTGCTCAATGGAAAGGTTGGGATATAAATGTATTCTTTCAGGGAGTGGCCCGCACTTCCTTTTTTCTCGGAGGAACAGCTATGCGGCCTTTCAGTACCGGAAATATGGAACGCGCGGCTATCAATGCAGACATTTATGATCATGTGTGGCGGCTGGATAACACGCCGGAACAGAATGCAAAGGCTATTTATCCCCGTTTAAGCCAGAGTGGGGGAGCCGGTTCAAGCAATAATAGCCAAACTTCCACCTATCATCTTAGAGATGGTGGTTTCCTGCGTTTGAAAAATATGGAATTCGGTTATACTTTGCCTAAGCAGGTAACCAACCGTACCTTCCTGAATACCTTACGATTCTATGTCACAGGTACCAATTTGCTGACCTTCAGTAAATTCAAATTATGGGATCCGGAGAAAGGAACTTCGGATGGAAGTGGGTATCCTCCCAACCGTGTGATTCTGATTGGTTTTAATACAACTTTTTAACTTTAAAATTATACAGGATGAAAACTAAAATATTGAATGTAGCAGGACGCTTATTTTTTATCTGTGGTTTTTTATTGCTTATGTCGTGTGAAGACTTTCTGGATAAGCAACAGGACGAAGACCTTACATTTGATGAAATATGGGAAACAAGGGGCAGGACTCAGCAATACTGGTACAATGCCATGTCCTTTATTCCCCATGAACTGGAATCTTTCATAGGGGATACAAACCCTTATCTGGGTGCTTCTGATGAAGCAACCGCTACTTTTGACCGTGGCTATCGGTATATCAATTTCGGTTCCTGGAATCCTTCCAATGTCCCTTATTACAATTATGTCGGCATGGCAAAATATTACCAGGGAATACGCGAGTGTAATATTTTTATGCAGAATGTAGACCGTTGTTCGGATCCGATTGTAACCGCTGAGGAACTGGCGCAGTGGAAAGTACAGACCCGGTTTGCCCGTGCATTCTATTATTTTTGTATGATGCGTATCTATGGGCCTGTATTCCTGCTGGGCGATGAGTTACTTGATTTTACTTTATCTACGGAAGAGTTATACCGTCCCAGAAATACCTGGGAACAATGTGTGGATTACGTCGTAAGTGAAATGGAGGCCTGTATGGCGGATCCGGCTATGACAGATGGCTGGCGGAGTGACTCTGAAAAAGGATTGGCCACCAAAGGAACCTGTGCTGCTGTAATTGCCCGGTTAAAGTTGTATTCCGCCCGGGATCTTTTTAATGGCAATACCCTCTATGCAACAGTTAAAAATCCGGAGATGGCAGATTTCCCGGAGTTATCAGGTGTGCCTCTTTTTCCACAGACGTATGACGCTAATAAATGGCTGGAAGCCGCCCAGGCAGCAAAAGTGTTAATAGATAATCCGCTTTATTCCCTTTACCGGGCAGGTAATAATGATCCGTATGAAGATTATTATGGCGTGACGAATGAACTTTGGAATGCTGAATTGATATGGACTACCGGTTATCACGGTTTGTATAATATGAGCGTTGTAATGACGCCTACCAGTGTAGGGGGAACAGCGTATGGAGGAATTGGCCCCACCCAGCAACAGGTAGATGCGTATGCGATGGCGTCCGGTTATTATCCGGTAACCGGATATAACCCGGATGGCTCTCCGGTGATAGATTCCGCTTCCGGATATGAGGAAGATGAGTTAGGTATGTCAACCTGGACCTACCCAGCATGGGGTGGGGGCTCTGCATATAGTATTACGGCCCCTAACATGTATAAAAACCGGGAACCCCGTTTTTATGTGAATGTGTATTTCAGCGGAGGCTACTGGCAGCATGGAACTTCCCGGACCCTTACCTCCTTTGCCAAAGGTGCCAACGGAAATACTTCCCATGATTATCCGAAATCAGGCTATCTGATCAACCGTTTCTATGACCACAGGTCCAATTCGGCTACCGGATCGTGGGGAAACATTACTTTCCCGACTTTCCGGTTGGGTGAAATGTATCTGAATTTTATAGAAGCTGTACTGGAATGTAAGAAAAGAAATGTAACACTTCCTGCGGGATATGAAGCGGAGGCGATGGCCTTATGGGCCGATCTGCGGGACCGGGCCGGCCTGGAGCCGGTTACGGCTGTTTATCCGGATGCTACCACAGACCAGTTGATCGAATTATGCCGTAAAGAACGGCGGGTGGAATTATCATTTGAGAATCACCGGTATTTTGACACCCGTACCTGGATGATTGCAGAACAGGTGGACGGAGGTCCCATGTATGGCATGAACGTGATGGCTCCCGGAAGTGGAAATGTGACTCCGGATGAGTTTTGGGAACGGTCGGTTTTCGAGACCCGTGTTTTCAAAGCCAATCATTACCTCTATCCTTTCTCACAACGTGAATTGGATAGAAATAAAATCCTGACACAAAATTATGGCTGGTGATATGCATACAATAATAACCTACTAAACGACAATTTTATGAAGAACTTATTTGTATATATCATACTAATCTCCCTGCTGGGTATATTTTTCTCCTGTGAGGATAATAAGGAGGAGTATCTGGAAAATTATGGTACCATTCTGTATTTTCTTGAAAGTGGTGAGGTAGATCTGAATATTTATAACACAGGCGAGCATACAACTTTCCGGACTACTGTTGTAAAAGCCGGTTACCATGAATTAACCCAGGCGGAAGTAACCATTGATGTGTTGGATGCCGGCCAGCTGGCCGTATATAATACAGAGAATGATACGGAATATGTTTTAATGCCTGCCAATTGTTATAATCTGCCGGAACAAACCTCTCTCTCTTTTGCCGGAAATGATAGGTATAAATGGTTTGAAGTTGAACTGAAAACAGAGGAAATCGCCAACCTTCCGCAAGAGGGAGAATATGTAGTAGCCTTATATATGGCTTCCGCGGATTCGGTAAACAGTGATAAGAACATGGTGTTTATTAAACCGGTGGTTCTTACACCGACTATTGGTCTGTTAGAATCCGGTTTTAGCCAGAATCTGGTATATGATAACAGCAGTGGGGATATTACTTTGCAAATGACGCTGACTGTCCCCTTTGAGAATAGGTGGGATTTTGAGTGTACACTGGCAGTAGATGAAGAGTTATTAGCGGAATACAATGAGTCAAGCCTCATTTATTATTCACTTTTACCTTCCCATGCTTATACCCTGAGCAATAACGGTGTTGTAGCCTTTCGCCCCGGAGAAAGCGCTCAGACGCTGGATATAACCATTGAGCGTTCCGGACTGGATTATAATAATTATATACTGCCTGTGAGATTGGTCAGCTGCTCTAAAGAATCTTTTGAGATTGACCCGGCAGGGAATACCTCCCTCTTTGCCATCTCGTATGTGCCGGACGAAAGCAAACTACAGAAACTGAATTTAACTGCCGGTATGTTGTCTACAAATGCCCAGGAAAGTTCAGAAGGTCCCCTTGCCAATCTATTGGACAATGATATTTCTACCTATTTTCATTCCCGCTGGTCTAACGGTGCGGTTAGCGATGACGGAGGAGACCATTATGTCCAGGTTACGCTGGATGACTTCTGTTCGGCCATTAAATTCCAGTATTCCACCCGTTCAACGAACGGAGCAGCGGCGCCGGTTGAAATCATCGTAAGCGGCAGCAGTGACGGAGTGAATTTCCGCAATATGGCTGTGATCAATGAAGACCTGCCTACCGGCGGTGCTGAATATTACACATCGGCTGTGATCATTGGCGCGGAACCCTGTAATATATTCAGGTTTACAGTTACGGAGAATGCATCAGGAAGTAAGTATTTTGTATGGAGTACTTTTAGTTTATGGGGATTATAATAAACCGTTAAATCTATAACAAAAGAGAAGGGGTTGATTTTTGATTCAACCTCTTCTTTTTTAAAAAGAAATGACTGAACAAACAGATGCTTATGAAAATCTATTTATTATTATTTAGTCTCCTTTTCCTGTATGGCTGTACGGATGAAGAGGAACAGGAACCTCCTTATTTAACTATACAGGAGATTGATTTGAATCAACATTTTACACAAAGTAAAGAAACCGTAGAGATCCAGGTAGTAACGAATCTGAAAGCAGATGCGTGGGAGGTCAGTAGCGATAGTGACTGGTGTGTAGCAGCCAAGTCCATAGGAACCTCAGCAAGTTCATTTAAAATCTCTGTCTCAGACAGTGAGGAACCGGATTTGCGCAGTGGTTTAGTCACAGTTACCTCTGTGGCCGGAACTCAGCGAATCCATGTAAGTCAGTTGGGATATGGTCCGGCTATTCTGGTAAAAGGTTCGGAAGCTACCATACCTCATACGGGTGGATCGCTGGAGATAGAGGTCCTGTCAAATATTGAATATGAATTGGTCAGCGATGAACTGGAGGAATGGGTTACGGTTCATCCCTCTACAAAAGGATTTACCAGCTATGATTATACGGTCGGACTGGCAGCCAATCCGCTTTATATGGAACGCACCGCCGGGATTTTATTCCGGGGAACAGCAGATCCGGATATAAAAACGGTATATGGAATCAGCCAGGAGGCGATTCCTTCCGGACCATCAGATGTTCATATAGAAGGAGATATACCGCTCAAAGTCACAGGGGGAACAGCCAGTGAATTCCAACCGGGGTATTCCATAGAGAAAAGCTTCGATGGGGAGACCGGTGAAACTCATTACCATTCCCGTTGGTATGGTGACACGGAGCTGCCTGTTATTTTGGAATATTTCTTTGACGGGACCGAAGACCTGGACTATTTTATCTATCATTCCCGGAATGGAAACGGTAATTTCGGTGAATTTGAATTATTTGTACAATCAGCCGGAGAGGATAATTATCGTAGAGTGGGCTTGTATGATTTCGGTATGAAAAACGGGAGTCAGAAACTCACATTACCGGAACCGGTAAGCCGGATAGAGAAGATTAAATTTTCTGTTTCAACAGGCGCGGGGGGATATGTCAGTTGCGATGAGATGGAATTTTTCAGGAAAAATACCCGTAAACTATTAGATGAACAATTGCTTACTGTTTTTACGGATTTAACCTGTTCCGCATTGAAAGAAGGCGTTACGTATGAACAGATCCAAACCCTTCCCGGCTATTTTGCACGTATTGCCACCTTACTGGAAAGTGATGTATATGATCCCTGGGAAAAAGAGTTTCGTATACGCGATTATAAACCATATAGTGATGTGGAAACCTGGGCACAGAAACTGATGACTAAAAAGTACAGTAATCTGGATAATCCCACCGGGATGTATGTACAGGCCGGAGATACGATTGTGGTTCTGGTAGGGGAAACCCATGGCAGGACAGTTTCATTAATGAGCATTCAGGAAGAGAGGAACGGGGACTATATGCAGGTTCCGGCGAGTGGAATGACTTATTTTCTGGAAGAAGGGGTCAATAAGGTTGGGATTACAAAAGAGGGTGATCTTTTTCTGATGTACACCGCACATCCCCAGTCGCCACCGGTCCGGGTGCATATTCCTCCCGGAAGTGGTACGGTAAACGGTTTTTTTGATCTGGAAGAACATAAAACGGATGCCCGTTATTCGGAGTTACTGCGCGCGGCAACCCATAAATATTTTATGGTGCGTGGGGAAAAGATCATGTTTTATTTTCACCGTTCCAAATT
The DNA here is from genome assembly GCA_021201565.1 of Tannerellaceae bacterium. GTDB lineage: Bacteria > Bacteroidota > Bacteroidia > Bacteroidales > Tannerellaceae > UBA4116. The sequence goes on along the minus strand of JAJQES010000110.1, from coordinate 15,065 downwards.
CCTGGAATATGTTCCGCATGAAATCCTGTCGGCTGTTAACCTGTGGGATCAGATCATTGGCTGGCAACAGGAACTGATGGGGATTGAGGAGGTGAGGCCGGTAGAGGTCAATAACCATATCCTGGCGATTTCACCGGAAGGCAGTTATATGTGGGCATCCGATTACCGGGTTGGATTCGTTTATACGTATCTGGATAATATTTTATTGTACGACCGTGTGATGGCTGCCAAAGATAATGCATGGGGACCTGCTCATGAGATCGGGCATGTTCACCAGTGGGCTATCAACTGGCCGGGTTCAACGGAGTCGTCCAATAATCTTTTCTCGAATTATATTCTCTATAAATTGGGAACGTACACCTCCCGTGGAACAGAACTTTGTTTACCTGATCCGGAAGAGAACAGGAAGAATAACACATTGGCCTATATCCGGTGTATCTGTAAAAAACCGTGGGCTGATTTCGGGGATGGACATCAGAATGAGAATACAGAGTTACATCTGCGTATGAACTGGCAGCTATGGACCTATTACCACCGGTGCGGACATCGTCCGGAGTTCTGGCCTACCTTGTTCAGGCTAATGCGTGAGAACCGTTTGGAGACAGAGGAATCCGCACAGGATCCGGGAGCAAAACAGATGTTGTTTGCACGCATGGCTTCCCAGGCGGCGCAGGAAGATTTGAGTGAGTTTTTTGAGAGATGGGGCTTTTTCGTTCCGGTGGATATCACCATTGAGCAATATGGAACCTGGCGGTACCGGGTGACTCAGTCTATGATTGATGAAACAAAACATTTTATGGCCCGCTATCCTAAAGCACGTCCTTTTTATTACATTGAAGACCGGAAAAGCGGAGATACTGGATTAGATAATATTCCGCCGGATGTGGGCTATTATACACAATTCACCGGGCCTCCCAGGCCTATCACTCACTCCATTACTTATACCCGTAGCGGGAGAACTTTCCGGATTGCTGGCGGACAGGAGGCTGTGGGGTTTGAGATACGCCGTGGAAATGAACTGCTTTATTTCTCCACTTTCTTTGAGTTTACCGTGCCGGATGAGGTTCCCTTAGAAAATATAACCGTACAGGCTGTTCAGTCAGACGGTACCCGGATCACGCTTTCACAAGGATAGTCCGAAGAAGCACCCTACAATAGATAAAAAGGGAGTTCCCACTCCCAATTATCTTTTTGATGCTGTTGGTCCTGTTTGCTATTCTTTTTGCTCTTTTTGGGGTGTTTATAAAAACAGCCCTTTTTTCTCCTTTCGGAGGTCTGGAAAAAGCCCCGGTTTTAGTACGGTCTACTCTGTGAAAGGAGTAGGCCTACTCAGTGCCGTGACTACGCCTTCTCGTTAGAGAGAGACGGCGTTCTGGTTTCACTGACAAGGCCTACTGGTGGCAACGAGACGGCGTTCTCGTTTTACAATCCCTCCCAGAGCCCGAAAAAGAGAAGAAAACAGGGGCAAAAAGGGGCAAAAAGAGCCTCTTTTTTCGCTGGTTGCTTTCTTTTTGAGAACTGACAGGAATTATCCTTTTGAAACTAAAATCCTGTGTTTACTATCTTCTATGTTCCTCTTCAGGCTTTGGAGGGTCTCCTTTCACTATCCAACTGTTTTTCTGTTCCTTCTAAAAGTGACAACGTGGAAAAGCTAAACTCCGTGAGAGTGGATTATTTGAAATCCACCTGGCACTATACCCGGAAAACAGCCGCCAGAGAACGTTCCGTTGACAAAAAGACAGAAAGGCTAAAGCCCCACCCAACCTCCCCGAAGGGGAGGAAATAATGACAATTTGTCAAAGAAGCTCCCTCCTCGGGAGAGTTGAGGCTTTTTTGTCTTTTTATAGACTTTCCAGTATTTTCTTTAACACAGTCTGGGCGGATATTTCCCGGTTGGCGGCTTCAGGGATGACGATACTTTGCGGGCTTTCGATCACGTCATCCGTTACGATCATGTTGCGGCGTACGGGTAGACAGTGCATGAAATAGGCCTGGTTGGTAAGGGCCATTTTTTCCGTATCCACTGTCCAGCTTCTGTCTTTGCTTACTACCTGTCCATAATTAGGATCTGTATACGCTGCCCAGTTTTTCGCATAGATAAAATCAGCTCCTTCAAATGCTTTTTTCTGATCATACTCCACCCGTGCGTTCCCGGCAAACTCAGGCGCCAGTTCATAGCCTTCCGGATGAGTGATCACAAAGTCATAGTCCGTCGCGTTCATCCATTCGGCAAAACTGTTCGGAACAGCCTGCGGCAGTGCTTTCGGATGAGGAGCCCAGGTTAATACTACTTTGGGACGTTCAGTCTTTTTGTACTCTTCAATCGTGATCAGGTCGGCAAAACTTTGCAGCGGATGGCGGGTAGCTGCCTCCATACTGAACACCGGCCGGCCGGAGTACCGTATAAACTGGTTCAGGATCTTTTCGCTATAATCGTCTTCTTTGCTTTCAAACTGTGCAAATGAACGGACTCCGATCACATCGCAGTAGCAGCCCATCACGGGAATGGCTTCCAGCAAATGTTCCGGTTTGTCACCATCCATCACCACACCCCGTTCGCTTTCTAATTTCCAGGCTCCCTGGTTTACATCCAGCACCATGGTGTTCATCCCTAAATTCATGGCCGCTTTCTGGGTACTTAACCGGGTACGCAAACTGGAATTAAAAAAGATCATCAGCAATGTCTTATTCTTTCCTAATTCTGTAAACCGGAATTTGTCTTTCTTTATTTCAAAGGCTTCTTTCAACGCCTGTTGTAAGTCACCCAAATCATGTACGTTTGTAAAATTGCGCATATTTCTTTGTTTTAAATAATTAGTAGTTGGTAGTTAGTAGTTGGTAGTTAGTAGGAATTTGCTTCGCTCGTTTTGTTTTTCTACTAAGTGAACGGAGAGAACGTTCTACTAACTACCAGCTACTAACTACTTCTTATCTGTCCTTCCCCCGTGATCACATATTTATAGGTGGTCAGTTCGGGGAGGGCCATGGGACCTCTCGCGTGGAGTTTTTGCGTGCTGATGCCGATTTCGGCTCCCATCCCGAACTGGGCTCCGTCTGTAAAGGCTGTGGATACGTTGGTATATACGCAGGCTGCATCTACGGATTGCAGAAACAGACGGATGGCCTCTTCCGATTCGCTGACGATACATTCGCTATGCCGGGAACTGTATTGATCAATGTGATCCAGGGCTTCCTGTAAGGAAGCTACTGTGCGGATGCTCATTTTGTAATCTAAGAATTCAGTCCCGAAACTTTCCGGGGTGGCAGGTAATAACCATTCGTCCGGATAATGGCCTTTCAGGGCGCTCAGGGCCGGTTCGTCGGCATAGATGATCACCTGGCTCTCCTGTAATTTGCGGCAAAGTTCCGGCAGATCTTTTAAACGGTCCCGGTGGATCACTACACAATCCAGTGCGTTGCACACACTGACCCGGCGGGTTTTTGCATTGTTGATAATAGCCGCTCCTTTGGTCACATCTCCGTCTTGGTCAAAATAGGTGTGGCAAATGCCGGCTCCTGTTTCAATGACCGGTATACGTGCGTGGGTCCGCACAAATTCAATCAGCGAAGCACTTCCCCGTGGAATAATCAGGTCTACCAAACCCACTGCATTCAGTAAAACCGAAGTGGCTTCCCGGCCGGGGGGTAACAGGGTACATACAGCCGGATTGATTCCGTGCTTTTTCAGTACCTGATGAATAATTCCTACCAGTGCCCGGTTTGAACAATCCGCATCGGAACCCCCTTTAAGTACACTGGCATTCCCGCTTTTCAGGCAGAGAGAGAATACATCAAACGTGACATTCGGACGTGCTTCATAAATAATCCCAATTACACCAAACGGGACTGATATTTTCCGGATCTGCATCCCATTCGGGCGTGTTGTCTCTTCCAGGACTTTTCCTAAAGGAGAGGGAAGAGTGGCTACATTCCGCATGTCACCGGCTATTCCTTCAAGACGTTCCGGAGTCAGTTTTAAGCGGTCATATTTGGGATTGGCCGGGTCCATCCGGTCCAGATCTTTTTGATTGGCTTCCAGAATGGTCGCGCTGTTTTGGATAAGTGCATCCGCAGCTTCCCGCAGGAGGTTGTTGATTTGTTCATCCGGGAGGCGAACCAACTCCCTGGAGGCCGTTCTTGCCTGTATCAGTAATTCTTTGATTTCCATTTTAATCCAGATATAAATAATCGTAATGGATAAAAGGTTTTATATCTCTTTTACCTATCAGTTTTATTGCCGTTTCACTATCATATCCTGTGCATCCTACCCCAAGTTGAAGCCCCGTTTCGTCAAAGATGCGAACAATATCCCCCTCTTCAAAATCCCCTTTGATCTGTGTCACTCCTACGAGCAACACACTGGTGGCCTTTGGGCCCAGTAGGGCTTCCGCCGCTCCTTTGTTGATATGTACTTCCCCTTTGGCAAATCCTTCGGAGTGGGCAATCCATTTCTTTACACTGCTGATGGGTTTCCGGGCCGGTTTAAACAACGTATGGACAGCCGTGGAATTATGTTGAAGTAAGTCCGGTAATATATGGTCCTTTTTTCCGTTGGCAATCAGGACGGCGATCCCTTCGTCTGCTATTTTCCGGGCAATGGTGCATTTGGTCAGCATACCGCCCCGTCCAAAAGAGGAACGGGTCGTCTGAATAAAAGAAGCCAGATCTTCTTTTCCGTTTTCAATTTCACGGATCACATACGCTGACGGATCCTCAGGATTTCCGTTGTAAATGCCGTCTACATTGCTGAGAATGATCAGGGCATCCATTCCCATCATGGCAGCAATCAGTCCGGATAATTCATCATTGTCGGTGAACATCAGTTCGGTTACCGAGATCGTATCATTTTCATTCACGATCGGAATCACACGGTTTTCCAGCATCACTTCCATACAATGCTTTTGGTTGAGGTAGTGTGTACGGCTTCCGAAATTCTCTTTGGTTGTCAGCACCTGTCCGCAGATGATGCCATGCTCCCGGAACAGTTCGTAGTAGCGGTTGATGAGTTTCACCTGGCCAACGGCCGAATAGAGCTGCCGTGCCGACACCGGGTCGAGTTTCTTTTCCACCTTAATCTCACTCCGGCCTGACGCTACAGCACCGGACGAGATCAGCACGATCTCTATTCCCTGCTTATGAAGGTCCGCGACCTGGTCCACCAGTGCCGACATACGGGTAACGTCCAGCGCTCCATCTTTGCGGGCCAGCACATTACTTCCGATCTTGACAGCGATACGTTTATATTTCATTCGTTTTGCTCATTTAGTAGTTGGTAGTTAGTAGTTAGTAGTTAGTAGACACGCACTTTGCTCATTTTGTTTTTTACTAAGTGAGCGAAGCGAATGTACTACTAACTACCAACTACTAACTACTTTTTATTTTCCCTTTTCCCTGATTTCTATGCGGCGGATTTTTCCGCTGATGGTTTTGGGGAGTTCAGTGACGAACTCTACGATCCGGGGATATTTATAGGGGGCAGTTACTTGTTTGACATGTTCCTGGATCTCTTTGACCATTTCCTGCTGAGGTCTGTCCCGGTAGTCGGCAGCCAGTACGATGGTCGCTTTTACAACCTGTCCCCGGATTTCATCGGGAACGCCGGTAATGGCACATTCCACCACCGCCGGGTGGGTCATCAGGGCACTTTCTACCTCAAACGGTCCGATACGGTAACCGGAACTTTTAATCACATCGTCGGCCCGTCCTACGAACCAATAGTACCCATCCTCATCCCGCCAGGCAATGTCCCCGGTATAGTAAATTCCATCGTGCCAGGTTTCGTGGCTCAATTCCGGATCCCGGTAGTAGCCTTTATAGAGTCCTAAAGGTTTCCTGTTCGGAGTCCGGATAATGATCTGGCCCTGTTCTCCATCTTCCGCTTTACTTCCGTCCGGGCGGATCAGATCGACTTCATATAACGGGTTCGGTATTCCCATGGAACCCGGTTTAGGTTCTACCCAGGGGGGAGTGAACAGGGAAAGAGTCGTTTCGGTCTGTCCGAAACCTTCTTTAAGTTTGATCCCTGTTAATTTCAGGAATGATTCATAGACAGCCGGATTCAACGCTTCACCGGCAATGGTACAATATTCCAGGGAGGAAAGATCATATTTGGCCAGATCTTCCCGGATCAGGAACCGGAAGATCGTCGGAGGAGCGCACAGAGAGGTGATCCGGTGGTCCTGGATCATCTGCAACATATCCGCGGGGGTAAATTTCTCATGATCATATACGAATATAGTTGCTCCCGCCAGCCATTGCCCGTAGAGTTTGCCCCATACGGCTTTCGCCCAGCCTGTATCTGCAATGGTGAGGTGCAGGCTGTTTTCATGGAGATTATGCCAGTAACTGGCTGTCACAATGTGCGCCAGTGGGTAGGTATAATCATGGATCACCATTTTGGGATCTCCTGTGGTGCCCGAGGTGAAATAGAGCAACAGGATATCATCGTTATTGTTGGGATGAGCCGGACGGACAAACGGGCCTGCTTCGATAATTCCTTTATGGAAATCATGGAATCCTTCCGGGATTTGCGGTCCGGTGGATACCAGTGTTTGAATAGTAGGGGATTCCGGCAGGGCATCCCGTATGCTTTGTGTGACAGCTGGTTCACCCACACTGATCACCATTTTGATGTCGGCCGCATTGGCTCTGTAAACGATGTCTTTTTTGGTCAGCAAATGAGTGGCGGGAATTCCTACGGCTCCCAGTTTATGAAGCGCCAGTACACAGAACCAGTATTCAAACCGTCTTTTGAGGATTAACATCACCATGTCGCCCCGCCCAATTCCTAAGGATTGAAGATAGGAAGCGGTCTGGTCTGAGTATTTTTTCATATCGGCAAAGGTAAAGTCTATGTGCTCTCCTTTGTCGTTGGTCCAGCAAATCGCTTTTTTCTCCGGAGCGATCCGTGCCCATTCGTCTACCACGTCATAGGCAAAATTGAAATTCTCAGGCACTTCAATTTGTAAGTTATCTATAAAATCCTGTTGGGACTTAAATTGTGTTTGCTTTAAAAATTTCTCCAACATAACTTATTAATTGACAATTGACAATTGACAGTTGACAATTCGTTGTTGCCAGGATCAATTACAGCTTGTCTTTTTTTAGTTTAGTATATAATAATTATAAATTTTGATTGTCAATCGAAGATTGTCTTTGGGTAATTGTCAATTGTGCATTGTCAATTGATAATGACGGCCAGGAAGGTTACTTTCTCTCCATCCAGTGCTTTCATCCCATGCGGCAATTCTGCGTTAAAATAGATACTGTCCCCTTCTTCCAGGATCAATTCTTTTCCGTTTATGCAGAGTAAGAGTTTACCATGTAGTACCAGGTTATACTCCTGTCCCGGATGGGTATTCAGATAAACCGGTGTCTCTTCCTCTACCGGATGAACAGTTACCTGGAACGGATCGGCTTTTCTTCCGGCAAAACCAGCTGCCAGTGACTGGTATTTATAGGCTTTTGTCCGTTCTACGGCTACCCCTTTTCCTTTCCGGGTTACAAAATAGGTACTCATTTTAGGCTCATCTCCAAACATCAGGGTTGTTAACTCTATCCCATACGCCTGTGAGATCAGATGCAGAGTGCTGACGGATATATCCACATTCCCGCTTTCCAGCTCCAGATATTGCTCTGTGGGCATCAGGCAAACACGCGCCATTTCCTCCGGGGTGATATCCAGTACATCCCGCAGGCCGGCCAACCGTTCTGCTATTTGTTTAATCTGCTCATTCATTTGCCGTTGATATTGATTTGTATCTCCAAAGATAAAAATAAAATATAAAATCTTTCCTGTGATTTCTATATTGTCGCTTTTAATCTGTATTTCATTGTCTGAATATGAAACTATTTTTTTTGTAATCCTCTTTTTCAGAGCGTTGTTTTAAGTATATTACACCCGGTACTAAATCTTTATTAAATAATGATCTGATATGAAAACACAAAGAACAATTTTACTATTTATCTGTGCCATGTTGTTTATCCCATGGGGATGTATCCAGGCACAACAGGTCCGGGAACTCTCTCAGAAAGTCCGGGATAGCCTTGCTGTAGAGTTGACGCAAATATTTGCGCTGGACCAGGGGTTACGGAATCTGTATAGCAATAAAAGTGTGTGTGAGCAACATGAGGGATTACGGGGGCATGTGGCAAACGTGATTCTGGTAGTCGACTCCCTGAACCTGGCTAAAATGATGGATATTATCTCTACCTACGGCTATCCATCCGAAGAGTTATTGGGGGACCATTATCAAAACACCTATGTGAAAATGGCAGAAAAGGTGGTTTTCCTGCATGCACCTTTTTCTTTGTTTAAAGAGGATATTTATCCTGTTTTGAGACAGGAAGCCAGGGAGGGCAGGCTGGATCCTGAAACCCTGGCCTCCTATCTGGATAAATATTATGTGACTTTTCACCGGAAGACCCTCTATGATTCTGTCTTTAAGAATATGATCAAAGTCAAAGGGGTATGCCGGGAAGATAAAGCCTTGTCCGACAGCTTACGATTGGATATAGGCTTACCGGTCCTTCCGGACTCTCTGTTTATTGATTGTACGGTAACAGACAAATAGAGCTTCTTTTAAAAGATTCGTAGTCCGATACCCAGTCCACAAGTCAGTCCCCGTCCGGCTGCTTTGGTCTGGAAATAGAGTCTGTCTGTTTCTATGCCATTAGTAGTTTGTGTGAGTTCCGCATACGATTTTTGCAAGGGTTGCCGGAAATCGGCATTGAAAACCAGATAGGCTCTTTCCGAAAATAAATAATTCACGGAAAAGCCGGCATTGAGAAAGGCCGGATGGGCTTTCTGGCGGTAGGAGATGGTTCTTTCATCCCCATCCTTCGTTTTGGTTTTGGAATTCTCCGTATTTGCCAGGTAAACCATATAGCCTGCTCCCAGGCGGGGGTAGAGGGCCCATCTGTCTTTTTCAAACCGGTAGGTAAGTCCTATATCCATAGAGGGCCGGATCCGGGCTACCGGGCCGAACAAACCATAATAGAGTCCTTTGAAAATATCATCCACCACGCCTGAAACATCCAGTTCACTATCTTTTTCTTTATAGAAATTGAAATGAATGTTAGCATACCATCCAATTCTTCCGGAAAAAAGATGAGTCACTTTCATCCCGATCATAGGAACGGTGGATGGTCTGGTCCCCATGAGACCGGAAAGCGGATCGGAACTGGTGGGAGTTACATCAAAATCAGTTCCTCCCATAAATTTAATGAGTACCTGTTTACCATAAGGGGTATTGGAATAGGAGATCTTTTCTCTTTCCCGGGCGGAACAAATCGTGTAAAGGGATAGGAACAGCCCTATCCATATCATCTTTTTCATATTCTTTCTCATCTTCAAAAGTCTGTCCCTGTTCCCCGCGTAGGCGGGGATCGCAAAGACACTGTCGGTTTATATCTTTTTATAATAAATGCAGTTCGTTCTAATGCGGTCCCCGCTTGCGCGGGGAACAGGGCTGGTCTTTTTTCAGTAAGAGGACTTTCCTGTGCCTGAACCTGAAATACGGGTTGTTTTTAATTCAACAATCCCTGCCGCTCCATCTCTTCATAGATGTAGAGGTTGTTTGCTGCTTCGGGCAGGTGTTTTACTTTTTCCAGGCTTGCTCTGGCTTTTTCGTACTCACCCTGGTTGATATAAACCGCGGCAGCGTTTATGTTCGCTTCCGGTTCATCCGGGTAAAGGGAAACAGTCAGTTCAATGATCTCATTCCATTTCTCCGAACCTTCTTCATAAAGTTGAGCCAGCAGATATAATTCATACGAATTCAGTTTGGAAGGATCACTGTTCAACAACTGTTGTGCTTCGGTCAGTGAATAGTCCTTTACAGTATAACTGATGCTGTATTCTACACGGCGCAGGGCGGGGAACACTTCCGACAACAGATAGTGGTAAGGGGCGCCCAGCGCTTTTAACTGTTGCTCTTTCCGGTCCAGGTCCGCATCGTTGTCAATAATTGCCAGCACTTTATCCCGTTGGATCATGTCCCCGGCTTCCACCATTTCACGGAGTCCTTTCCAGTCTTCCCCAATGGCCTGTACGGTAAATTTCTCAACCGGAATGCCGGACATCCGTTGTACATATTCAGACAGGGAGTTGGCCCGCCGGTTGGCGAGTTGCTGGTTGTAAGTTGCATTTCCTTCCGGAGAAGCATAACCGGTAATGTAGAGCCCATGCAAAACAATGTCTTTATCCAGGTTGGTTTTGTTGACAATTTCCATGATCCGTAACAGTTCCTGCGGATTGTTCCGGTAACTTGGATCAATCGTGTGTTTGGCTTTGTGGAAATCCAGATAGGCTTTTCCACTAACATCCCGCTCTTTCACAATGGGTTTCGGAGCAATGTAATTAACCGGAGGAATCGCCGGCGGACGTGGAGCGGTTTCCACCCATATCCCAAAATCATGTTCCGAATCCATAGAACTTTTCGCACAACCGAGGAGGCGTTCGGTACGCATCAGGTATCCTTTGTCCATCCACGACTCGTAGGGAACCACCTGTGAATAGTGAATCACCTGTCCCAGGCAACCACATATCGTCTCTTCGATCAGAGGATATTCGGTGATGTGTGCCTGCTTTTTTAAGGCGGCTGTACGTTTGAGGGATTTACTCCTGTTTTTTCCGTTTAGCTGAACATATCCGTAGGTATGTGAATTGCCGTCGGTGTCTTTTACAGCAGGTATTACTACCAGGCTCTGGCGGCTTTTTACGGACAGGGCCGGTATAACCATGTCAAAGGCCATCACCAGGGAGTCACCCTCTTCTTTCAGAACGACATTCCGGTAATCAATAGGATCAATCGTTTTCTGGGCTGTTACCCCTGTAATACTACACAGTGCTAACAGTATATACATATATTTCATCGCCTTCATAATTATTTAATGATATAAATAAGTGAAACAGATGCTTTGGTCGGGCCAATATAATGTTTGGTTTTGTCTGCGATCTTGCTGCCGCATTTGTCGCAGGGATATTGCCCATAGTCCATATAAGCGTATCCGACCCCGATGGAGGCTTCCAGTGAGAACCGGTTATTCAGGATCCAGTGATGTCCGATGGAGACACCGGCACCTGCCAGCCAACCCTGGAAACGATGTTCTTTCATATAACCGGTGGAGCCAATGCCGCCCCAGTTGAATTTAGACCAGTGGCCATGAAAGCCAACAAAGGTACCATTGAAGGATTCACAGAACCAATACCGCAACTCCGGTTGAACCAATACGTGTTTTATTTTTTTATTATCACTAAATGTCCATGGGTTGTAGTTGACGGGTACTTCCAGGGTCAGTTTTTGACTTAGTTTTAACTCAACCCCCAGGTTAAATGTAGAGGTCGCGTCATACAGCATGTTCGTTTTAATGGCAAATGCAGGCGTTTCCGGAATCAACCCCTTTTCCTGTGCAAGTCCTTTCAGGGGGCCGCAGGCGAGAAATAAAAAAAGAAGTCCGAATAGGTGCAAACGGTTTCTTTTGATAGGAGTTGGTCGAAATACAGCTGGTAACGGATTCAATTTTCTCATTTTATAGAGTGTATTTCATTAATAAAAGCAGAGCACTGTAAATATATCTCTTTCTGATAAAAGATATTTTGGTAGACTCTTTATCTTTATGTCAGTTAATTCGGGGAACAAAGAAATAAAATAAATTGCAAAAATGCATTAAAAATGGAAGCAAAAATTACAGTTTTACAAGGTGATATTACGACTGTTCATGTGGATGCGATTGTAAATGCCGCCAATAGCTCGTTGCTGGGCGGTGGCGGAGTGGATGGGGCGATCCATCGCCGGGGCGGTCCCCGTATTCTGGAGGAGTGCCGTGCCATCCGGGCCCGCCAGGGAAGTTGTCCGGCCGGCGAAGCGGTGTTTACAACAGCCGGGAACCTGCCTGCCCGCTATGTGATCCATACCGTGGGACCGGTCTGGAACGGAGGCAACAAAAAGGAACGGGAGACGCTGGCCCTGTGTTACCGGAATTGCCTGCGGTTAGCAAATGAACTGGATGTGGAGACGATAGCCTTTCCCAATATCAGTACAGGTGTTTACCTTTTTCCTAAAGAGGAAGCTGCACAAATAGCGGTAGGAACTATCCGGACGTTTCTGGCGCAGGAGAACCGGACGGTCCGGGAAGTGATCTGTGTTTGTTTTGACCGTGAAAATTTTGAGCTATATGAATCTTTGCTGAAAAACAGATAGGAAACATTTGGAGTTGGTCTTCCTGTTTGCTATATTTACTTCCGGCAGGACATTTTCGCAGGATTGGTTTTTGCCGTGTTGAGCTGTACAGCTCAATCCAACAGCATATAGGGGCCGGTGAAACAGCATACCGGTCTCGTCGCGCTGACCTGTACAGCTCAATTCCCCGGGATACCGGGACTGAATTTTTTTTAATTAATTACTTAAACGTGTTGAGTATGTCTATTAAGTACAAGTTAACCCGTGTGAATGACAACATTACCCATAATCCGGTGCCCCGGTACAATGTAACGACTGTCAGTTATAACAATATCCGGATGAAGCAGTTAAAAGAGCGCCTTTGTGGGATGAGTGCTGCTTCGCCCGGAGATGTTAGTCTGGTTCTGGATAACCTGTCAGACCTATTGGCGGAATACCTGCGGGAAGGCCATACGGTCACTATTGATGGGATCGGTACTTTTTCGGTGACTGCCACCCTGGCAGAACCGTTGGAGGATCCTTCGGTTGTACCGTCCGGTGCTGTCCGGGTAAAAGCCATCCGTTTTCAGGCTTCAAAAGAACTGAAAGAAGAGGTAGCAAAAGCCCGTTTTAAACGGATTGAATAATTTCCCCTCCTTCTTCCGGGTCTTCATCCGGGAATATTTTCAATCGTTCCTGCATACCTTGTTCATGGGCATATTCAGCTTTTTGATATTCATACCATTTCCGGTTTTTACCGGCTACATCTTCACAGATGGGTTTCCGGACAGGAGGGACCGGCGGTTTGTCGAAAGGAATTTTTCCGGTCAGATGATCATAAAAAAGAATGCGGAATAGTTGTCCGCCTTTTACCGGTTGGGTTTCGATGTGGCCTTTCTGCTCCAGTTTCCGGATAACACGGCCTACGATTGTAAAGTGAATACCTGTTACGGCTTCAATATCCCGGTAACTACCGATGAAATCCCCGGCTTTACAGATATACTTCTTTCCTTTGTATTCTCTTTTGAACTTACCATAATTGCAAAGGATAAATAACGCTCCGTATACCCGGTTTTCGTTTCTTTCAGCAATATCTTCACTGACCATTCCTTCCGCAATGATCCGGGGAATCCGGATATATTCCCGGGCGTAATGTTTTACCCAGTCATACTTTTTGGGCAGTCCTAACGTGTTGTTCTTTAATGGATGAATTGTGTCTTTTTTCATGTGATTAAAAGGGTTGGTTAATTAAACAATATATAGCTACACTTGTGTGTAATTCCCGTTATTGAAAATCAAAGTGTTAGGGTGGTGTTGAAACACTACTGCTACACTTCTATACATATATATAAATAATATAAATAAAAAAAAGAATATTTTCTTTTAGAGAAAATATTTCAATAAGACAAAGATACTAAATACTACCGGAAAGACATGCTTTCCGGTAAGGAATAAATGAAGGTGCCGCGCGTGCAGCCTTTTCATAAGGATTTCCATCTTATTCAATAGGGACTTAATATTTTACTATATGAAAAAGAAAGAACTATTGTTGCTTATTCTCTTACTACTATGTGCCTGGAGTTGTGACCGGGCCGATACCAGAGACGCAGGTGACAGAAAAGTATCTCCTCCTGCTCAGCTTGTTAAAAGCGGAAATCATGCATTACAGGTAACGGTTTCTCCGGTTTATTTTTCAATTATAGAGGTAGGTCCTATTCCTCTTGAACCGGACTATTATAGTTTGTACCGTGCAGACTCCTTTGAAGGAATGGGAGTGGAAATAGACCAACGGCAATATATGAGAGATACTATCACTTATACCCTTACGGATGTGACAAATGGAAATCCTTATTATTTGTATGTAGTGGGAATAAAAAAAGGCTATCCGGCTGTGCATTCCGGTAGGATCATGGGGGTGCCCGGTGAAGAGGTGAATTACCGTACCTTGTTTGAATTTCCGGATGGAAAACGTCTGGAATCTATTGATGTTTCCCCACATCTGAATAAAATCGTTTCCCAAATCCGGGTTTCCGGTGAAGGAACGTTTCTGCATTTCTGTGATCTAAACGGAGAAAATGAGGAGTATCTGGAGTGGTTTGGGTATAAGCCCGGCTGGGCATATAGTAAAAGTTGGCTGGCCATGAGTGACAGAAGAAAAGAGGGATATAAGCAGGAACCTCCCTCTCATCTGTTCCTGTATGATTACGAAAATAAAGAATATGTCCAATTGACAGAGGGGGATAAGTGGTATTACCATCCGGTTTTTTCACCGGATGACCGCTCGTTGTTGTTTTGGATGGCTGCGGATGAAACAAAAGATGCGGAAATAAAACTGGGCATATTGGATCTTGAAACAAAGGAGGAGAAGATTATTGCGGATATAAGCCCTGATCTGTATGATATTTCAAACCTGGGTTGGATAGATACTGAAAACTTCTGTTTTGAAGTGTATGAAGAGGAGTCCGGAAAGAGGGTAATCTACAAGGGAAATGTCAATGAGAAAAAGATTGCCCGTTTGTTGGAACAGGATCCCTTTGACCAGTTCTTTTCTTCTTTTTCACCGGACGGCAAACAGGTGCTGTTCTGTTCCAACCGTTCCGGACACCCTGAGTTGTGGGTGTATAATCTGGGGACACGTTCTTACCGCCAGTTATCTGTTGATTTTGAAGTCAGAATAAATAATAATGCTTTCTACGCCGGGTGGTTAGATAACAAGACCATTTATTGTATTCCGGATGGAATAAGAGGGGTAGAAATAAACTTATGAAATGTGAGAGTCCGGAATGAGATACCCATTCCGGACTTTTTGAATCAGACATCAAATCAACGTGAGTACGATATATGGTGTATCAAGATAGTAATTAGATGATTAGAAACTTTTAGGAATTGTTCTTATAATTATAG
>JAJQES010000268.1 GCA_021201565.1 Tannerellaceae bacterium | reverse complement strand
CTTTATTTATAAACCCAATGAAAATAAAAATCGCCTGTTTATATCTAACTTTTATTATTAATCTTCTTTTTATTCTACTTATCCTCTATACATTTTCATTTTTTTATGTGGTAGAGGAACGGAATATGGAGAAAAAGATAGAGTATTTTTTTATAACTGCCTTGGTAAAAGAAGTGGATAAAAGATTAGAAGATAATAATATTTTGTCTATTAAAATAGATTCTCCCTCAAATCCGAGGATAGAGAAACCTAGAATGATTTCTTTAACGGATACCATAGAAATAGAAAGAACTCCTGAGTATGAAGCTTTGAGCATAGAGGAAAAAGATGCTAAGTTTTTACAAACAATTATGAGAAGAAAAGGAGATTATGTTAGTTTAGAAGATATAAATACTATCTGGAATGATATACTGAAAAATCATAAGATTGTAATAAAAACCGGTGTGAAATATAGACACCGGGAGGAGGCGGATACATATTACAGTTCTATGGATTCTTTGTTTTTTGTAAATTCATTACGGGTAAAGGAGTATAAAACAGGTGTGTTGGATGAATTCACTTTTCAGGGACACTATAAACTAACTTTTCCGGCTGTCTTTAATCATGCACCCAAGAAATTTATGCTGTTAATGTTCCTGGGTATTATCTTTTTAGCCGGGTTACTAAGTTCCGGTTATTTTATTGTAGAAAGATCCAATTTGAATATCTCAGATATCATTCCTCCACCCAAACCAGAAGAAGCGGAATACCTGCGGATCAAGAAAGCCAATTGTTATCCGCTGAATGAAATGGTTACATTTGATGTAGACAGGGGGATGCTTTTTACGGAAGATGGGCGTGAGGTATTGTTGAAACCTTTGATGGTACAGTTATTTATGGAATTTGTATTATCACCCTATTATTATGCGTTGAATACAGATTTGTGGAATAAGCTCTGGGACCGGGAAGAAGATCCCTCGAATGTGTTGACTCAATTGATCAGCCGGACCCGTGAAGAGATTGACCTGATTGAAGAAGTCGAGATCCGGAATGTTCCCCGTAACGGCTACCGGATGGTCGTCTATTCAAAAGGAGAACCCCGTACCAAAGAGTCAGAAGAACTCCGGCAAGAAACAGTAAAGAAGAAGAAAAATAAACCATCTTCAAAAAGGGTCCGGTAAACAGCCGGTCAACATCTCCTATTGGTTGGTGATAGAGAAGCTATTAAGTCCCGGAGGGACATCCTAACTCTGGTCAGAGGGGATCTCCCGATCCCCGACTAAGGAGTATTAGAATCTGTGATTCCAAAAATAAATAAATACCCAATAAACCGGGACTTATATGTTATTAAAGCGGATTATAAATCCTTATACTCCACAGGCGGGGATTGCAAATCCCCTTCAACCAACAAAATCCCCTTCAACCAACATACTATTTATTCTTAAGTTGACGGGATTGGGCGTTGCCCTGGGTTTAGATAGAGTGTACCTCCGGGGCCTGGAGAAGAACTTTACTACTTTTGCCGGGACTTGTTTTTCCCGGCCATGGGGATGTACGAAACGCAATAGGGAAACAATTGTCAATTGTCGATTGTGCATTGTCAATTGAATCCTTATCTTTGTCGTATTAAAATTTCATTTGCATGAAAGAATTTGTTATTTCAGAAGCCCAGACAGAGAAGGCCGTATTGGTGGGGCTAATCACTTCACAACAAAATGAACAGAAAGTAAAAGAATATCTGGATGAATTAGCGTTCCTGGCAGATACAGCCGGAGCTCATGCAGTGAAACAATTTTATCAGCGGTTGGACCATCCCCATCCTGTGACCTTTGTCGGAAAAGGGAAATTGCAGGAGATCAAAGAATATGTGGTGGAAAATGAGATCGGCCTGGTCATTTTTGATGATGAACTCTCTCCCAAACAGATCCGGAATATAGAGAAAGAACTCAATGTGAAGATTCTGGACCGTACCAGCCTGATCCTCGATATATTTGCCAAACGTGCCCAGACAGCCCATGCGAAAACGCAGGTGGAGCTGGCTCAATATAAATATATGTTGCCCCGCCTGACCCGTCTCTGGACCCACTTAGAGCGGCAACGTGGGGGAGTTGGGATGCGTGGACCGGGAGAAACCCAGTTGGAAACCGACCGCCGGATCATCCTCGATAAGATCGCGAAACTGAAAGAGGACCTGGTAGAGATCGACAAACAAAAGAGTGTACAACGTAAGAACCGGGGCAAGATGGTGCGTGTCGCGCTGGTAGGATATACTAACGTTGGGAAATCCACCCTGATGAACCTGTTGAGTAAAAGCGAAGTGTTTGCCGAAAACAAATTGTTTGCGACCCTCGACACGACTGTCCGGAAAGTGATCATTGATAACCTGCCGTTCCTCTTATCGGATACGGTAGGATTTATCCGGAAACTGCCCACAGAACTGGTAGAGTCGTTTAAATCAACTCTTGATGAAGTACGCGAGGCGGATTTGCTGGTCCATGTGGTGGATATCTCCCATCCGACTTTTGAAGAGCAGATTGAAGTGGTCAACAAAACACTGGCGGAGATCGACGATTCGGAGAAACCGATGATCATGGTCTTCAATAAAGTGGATGCCTTTACCTTTGTTCCTAAAGATGAAGATGACCTGACCCCCCGTACCCGGGAGAATATTCCGCTGGAAGAGTTGAAGCGGACCTGGATGAACAACATGCAGGACAATTGTATTTTTATTTCAGCAAAAGAGAAAACAAACATAGATGCGTTGAAAGAGATGTTATATGAACGGGTAAAACAGATCCATGTGACCCGGTTCCCTTATAATGATTTCCTTTTCCAGCAATATGAAGACATCGAATAACTATCAACTACTAACGTATGAGAAGAAACCTTTCCTCTGAGGAGATTGCCCGGTTGCAATCCCAGTATTGTCACGCAGACAACTGGAACGATGTACTTGTTCCTGAAAAATTTGATATTGAATATGTATGGTATGCCCGTTTTTCCGGGAAAATCGAATTAGGAGCCTTTGAAGAGGTGTTTGAACTGCCGGGAGGTGTGAAGAAACACAGCGGTCTTTGCCGGGTGACCCTGCACAACTGCATTCTTGGAGATAATGTCCTGATAGAAGATGTACATAATTATATCGCTAACTACCGGATCGCCGATCACTGTTTTATCCAGAATGTGCATGTCATGATGGTGGACGGACGGACTTCGTTCGGGAATAGTGTGGAAGTCGCTGTCCTGAATGAAACCGGTGGGCGCGAAGTGCCTATCTATGACCATCTGTCGGCCTCCCTGGCCTATATCATTGCCTTATACCGCCACCGTCCGGTATTGATTGAACAATTGTGTAAGATGATCCGGGCCTATTCGGATTCGGTTGCAGATACCTGGGGTACCATCGGAAAGTATGTACGGATCGTAAATACCGGTACGATCCGCAATGTACGGATCGGCGAGTATGCAACGATTGAAAACTGTACACGTCTGGAAAACGGAACGATTAATAGTAATGAACACGATCCGGTCCTGATCGGGGATAGTGTGATTGCCCAGGATTTTATCATCTCTTCCGGGGCCATCGTATCGGATGCCGCCAAGATCATCCGTTGCTTTATCGGGCAGGCGTGCCATGTCACCCATAATTTCTCAGCCCATGACTCTTTACTGTTTAGTAACTGTGCGTTTGAAAACGGAGAGGCCTGCGCGATTTTCGCCGGACCGTTTACGGTCTCTATGCATAAGAGCAGCCTGCTGATTGCCGGTATGTACTCCTTCCTGAACGCGGGAAGTGGTTCCAACCAGAGTAACCACATGTATAAACTGGGGCCGATCCATCAGGGGATTGTAGAAAGAGGGTCTAAAACCACCAGTGATTCCTATATCCTGTGGCCTTCCCGGATCGGAGCGTTTTCGCTGGTGATGGGGCGGCACTATCATCATTGCGATACCTCGGACCTGCCTTTCTCTTACCTGATTGAGAAAGATGATGAGACGTATCTGGCTCCCGGGGTGAACCTGCGGAGTGTGGGTACCATCCGTGATGCCCAGAAATGGCCTAAACGGGATAAACGGAAAGACCCTGTTCTGTTGGATAAGATCAATTATAACCTGCTGAGTCCGTATACCATTGAGAAAATGATGAAGGCCGTAGGCGTCCTGGAACAATTGCAATCCTTAGTGGGGGAAACTTCTGAGATTTATTACTACCAGAATACCCGGATTAAAGGAAGTTCCCTGCGGAAAGGGCTGGAACTTTACCGGACAGCCATTGATAAATTCCTGGGAAATTCCCTGATTCAACGCCTTAAAGGAGTTGACTTCACCTCCATGCAGGATGTATGGAACCGGCTGGCGGTTGAAGAGGAGCGGGGAACCGGAGAATGGCTGGACCTGTCCGGGTTGATCCTTTCCCGTAATTCGCTGGATATCCTGTTGAATGACATAGAGAAAGGAAAGATCAATACACTGACTACTATCGAAGACTTTTTACAGGAAGAGTATGCCAACTACTATTTCCGTGAATGGACCTGGGCATACGGAATGATCGAGTCCTACTATGGGATCAATCTACAAACCGTCACAGTAGAGGAAATCACAAACCTGGTGCGGAAATGGCAGAAATCTGTGATCGGATTGGATCAAATGTTGTACCAGGATGCCAAAAAAGAGTTCTCCCTCACCTCCATGACCGGGTTTGGCGTAGACGGCAGCCAGGAAGAAAAAGAGAAAGATTTTGAAGGCGTACGGGGTGATTTTGAGAATAACCCCTTCGTAACCGCAGTCAAAGAACACATCGAAAAGAAACGTGCCCTGGGCGAGGAATTGATTGCCCGCCTGCAAAAAGTGGAAAAGTAAAGGGCAAAGTTTCTTTCGGATAAGCGTAACAGTCCTGCTTTATCCCCAGGGGATAATTTTAGTTATTGCTTATCCTGGGGCAGGATCTTTATTATAATTCATCCAGTTCTTCCAGACCTTTTTCTAATTAGCCGGGAGAAATTAAAAATAATTACACCCGGAGCGATTTATTTGGGAACATCTTAAAAAGAAAATGCTGTCAAAGTAAAAAAATGATCCCGGAAAACCTTGATGAACCCCTGATTATCCGCTATTTTTGGTTAAAATATTTGCTCTTTCATGATGTTATCC
>JAJQES010000496.1 GCA_021201565.1 Tannerellaceae bacterium | reverse complement strand
CATAAAGGGATGTTCTTTGCGGAACACCCCTTTTATTATAAATAGCAGTATTTCTTATTCTGTTAATCTTCCAACAGCTCTTACACTTTCAGCTCCATTTATCGTCAGTCCTTTCTCTGCTTTCGCAGCCGCCGGGTCTATCACATAAATGATGGGATAGTCAGTTTCTGTAGTAACGGGAAAATACATTTTACCATTATACGCCATTGGTAAACCGGTCGCTGTAATTTTATCCGAAGAAGGAAAACCACTAATCGGAGAAATGGTTTTAGCACTCATATTCGCAATCATATAGGTAGTAGCCGGAGCATCGATTACATTTCCAGGCCCTGTGTAATCGGCGAGACCTCCCAGATGGTTGTAGAATTCCAACAGGAAATAATTCCCTGTGATGTGCCATACTTTCCGGAAACGGCGGTCATTCGTTGTAGCACCAATTTCAAAATGATAATCCGGATCAAAGTTATCTGCTCCTTTATTTATTTTAATAGCTCCGCAAAGATCTTTTCCTGCGGTATTATTATTATAATCATACGCACTTGAAAAAACATAGACTGTTCCATCATCCGCTTTTCCTATTGTAGAATAATATTGTGAACGGTAACGGCCGGAAGCATAACTGATTCTTCCACCATCCCTGTAAATCTTCCGGATTTCAAAATCAGAGTTTAATACAGCTACCCAACAACTATCTACATCATATACCCATCCGGTACTTGACCCTCCGGTTGTTTCATCATCTTTTTCACCCGAAACTACCAGACCGGTAAGGAATGTTCCATCTTCCATATCTACAATACCGGAAAGAGTCGCCTGCTGTAAATAAGGTTCCTTGCTTCCTACCATTCCCAGCGTAGTTATGCTTTTTTCTGTCAGGGAAAAATTATTCTCCAGATTAACCAGGTTAAACGTAACTCCATCCGTTCTTTGATTTCCATTTTCATCATACTGATTTTCTCCCAGAGGTACCTGGCCTCCCACACTTGTGATAGCATATTTATCGAAAAAGCCATACGTGGTAAAACGGGAGGTGATCTGAAATTTTGTCGGGGAATTTAAATCACCTGCTGAGTTAACAGTAAAGCCCAACGCACTACCTGCGTCACCCTGATTATAGATTAATCCGACAGCTGCTGAAGGATCTGTATTGAAAATCCAGGTATAACCGGATGATTCAAGTTCGGTGAACCGGTCGTCACCCATCAGGATTTCACCATCCTCTACATCCTCTACAAAAATAATGTATTCACTTTCTTCTCCCATCACTGAGATAAAAAATCCATTGTTTGCATTTACCTCTTCCTCACCATCTCCATTCTTGCCAGTATTCTCATCACTACATGAACAGATGGAAATAAAGAGGGCAGTAATCAAACCAAAGGTTACATATTTACCTGAAAAAAACTCTTTTAATTTCATAATTAATTTAATTTATTGTTTGAATTTTATCTTGATTTATAAAAATAGTAGCGCACTTTTAAGTAGAAACTCCGGCCCGGTTTTTGCAAACTATAATTGTCAAATAACATTTCATTAGTGAAGTTTTTAGCTTCCAGTGCTACATTATAGCGGCCATTCCGGACAGAATAATTGAAGGTTATATCATGTGATAACTGAGTAGGAATAAAAATGTTATTTCCTCCTTCACTTTCCCAGCTGCGGAAAAACTGATGTACATACTGCAGATTATAGCCAACGGAAAATATATTACCTTTACCAAACAGATCATGAATATTATAGGTAGCATCCGCATTGGAGAATAAATAAGGGACATTTGGCATACGGTCTTTATAGGTTACCGATTCTTTTACACCACCGGACTGGTACCGCTCCATATTGACCAGGTTTTGCCAGGTAAAGTTCCCTCCTACTCCAAATTTCTTCCCATAAAAATAGCGGGCCTCCATATCTATACCCAGATTGCGAACCTGACCATGATTCGTATAAAAAGCTCCTCCATAACGCTGTTCAATCTGTCTTCTTATATAATCACGGGTATCCCGGTAAACAAACCCCATATCAAAATAAACAGCATGTAGTTGTTGGAATACATTATCATAACTAAGGTTCACATTTATATTCCGGCTACTCTCCGGTTTCAGACCGGCATCTCCGGTTTCCAGTACATCATCACCAAACAATTCGTTGACAGTAGGTAACCGGTATGATTTTTCAAACGATGCTTTTAATTGTACCGCATCCGTAATCAAATAAGTAGCAGCCAGTCCATAGCCGGTTGTACTGTATTTTTTATTTTGTAACTCATAACTTGAGGTATTGCCGGTTGAAACATCCACCGGTCCGGTAACATGTACATTATAATGTTTTCCAAAAGCGGAAAAGTTCCATTGAGCACTGGGATGGAATTTATAAGCTAATCCCAGCACATTCTTATTGGTAGTACGTTTCATAAAAGTAGCATCAGTCGTAGTTTCACTGTTTGCAACCGCATCACTGGCTTTACGGGAAAACGTATTAAACACATTATTGATTGTAATATAATGTTTTTCCAGCACTTTATAATTCACGTTCGCCGTAAGATAACCACTGTTATTAATATTCTCGCTCAACGTATAACTACTTTCACCTCTGGATGTTTTTTCCCGGTACTCCCCGGCCCAGTTATACTGGCGTGCTAACGTATCCGTACTATTTGCTATCACCTTATTATACCGGCCCATCAGTGAAAAATTCAGATTATCCGTAAAAAGATTTTTCTTTTCATAAGTCAATGCCGGGATCAGGCTTTTCGCACTCCGTTCTTTTCCACCATACACTATCCGCATCAAGTTAGAGTTCTGGATCTCTGCATGCTCCTGGCTCCATGTCATTTCAAGCATCATACGGGTAGCCCATTTTTTATCCCTGACTCCTACTTTGGCTATAATAGCTTCATTGTGATATGTATCATGAAAACGTTTAAACCAATACTCTTCATCAGAAAAAACATTTGTATTCAAATCCAACAAGTTTGTCTTTACCTTATAATTATTATCTGAATAGTTCTGATAAGCATTCAACTGAAATGTATATCCATCCTTAGTGGTATGGCCTACTGCCAGATTTGATTTGTGCGTATTAAAAGATCCATAGGTATAAGAAGCATCCACATACGTATTACCGGTATTTTTAGTAACAATATTAATGGCACCCCCTAACGCGTCCGAGCCAAGCTCAATCGGAACAACTCCTTTATATACTTCAATCCGCTCAGCCATGTTAATAGGTATATTGTTGATCTGGAACGAACTTCCTGAACCTTCCATCGGTATTCCATCCATAAAGACTTTTACATGGCGGCCGCTAAATCCATTTAAAGAAATCTGTGTGTCCGATCCGACACCTCCTACTTCTTTAATTTTGACACCGGAAATACGATCCAGTGCATGCGCCAGATCCAGAGACGTATTGTGTAATGCTTTCGCATCAATAGCTACGACATTATAAGCAGTTTCATTTATTTGTTGCACCAAGGACTTGGCAACAACTTCTACCTCACCCAATTCAAACTTTTCTTCCGAAAGTGTAATATCAATGACCAGGCGATCTTCCGGTTTCAGGTCCACCTCTTTTTCAAAGGAAGCATATCCCATCAACTGAGCACACACCACATGTTTACCGGGTATTACCCGCAGCATATACTCACCTTTTTCGTTGGAATTAACCGCCAGCGTTGTACCTTTAATATAAACAGTTACAAATTCTAATGCTGTATTATCAGAATCTTTTACTATTCCCCGTATCACACAGGAACGTCCCCGCTGATTGGCGGAAACCGGGGAGGCTGATAAAAGCAGGAGAGATATACCTGTAAAAAGAAATAAAAACTTTAGTATTTTTTGTAAACGAGTTTGTTTAATCACCTTCATATCTTAAAATTGTTTTCCGGCTGCAAAGTTCTATTAAATCACACCTGTGTACAATCACCATTTATAGGTATTCCTATTCCTGTTAATACCTACTAATGATTACTAAGAGGGAAATAGCTATCTTTGTAGTATGAATTTCAAATTAAATGATTGGTTACCTACTACCAAAAAAGAAGTGGAAGCACGGGGATGGGATTCGCTTGATGTCATCCTGTTTTCGGGAGATGCGTATGTGGATCATCCCTCTTTTGGAGCTGCTGTCGTAGGACGTACCCTCGAAGCTGAAGGGTTACGGGTAGCGATCGTGCCCCAACCCGACTGGCGCGGAGACTTCCGTGACTTTAAAAAACTGGGAATACCGCGTCTCTTTTTTGGTGTGTCAGCCGGGGCGATGGATTCCATGATCAATCATTACACAGCTAACAAACGGTTACGGAGCGATGATGCTTATACCCCTGATAAACGAGCGGGTATGCGGCCGGACTACCCTAGTATTGTTTATACCAATATACTGAAACACCTTTACCCGGATACGCCGGTAGTGCTGGGAAGTATTGAGGCCTCCCTCCGGCGGTTGACTCATTATGACTATTGGCAGGACCAACTCAAACCGGGCATTCTGGTAGAGAGCAAAGCCGACCTGCTGATCTATGGCATGGGAGAACTTCCCCTGAAAGAACTGGTACACCGCCTGCAAAACGGAGAACCGTTCCATTCCATCCGGGACATCCGGCAAACGGCTTACCTGACTTCACACCCGGATATACAGCCCAATGATATTCATTTGTTTTCACATGAAGAGTGTCTGAAAGATAAACTGAAACAGGCTAAAAACTTCCGGCACATCGAAGAAGAATCCAACAAATACGATGCCTCCCGTATCTTACAAAAAGTAAAAGGGAAAACTATTGTAGTCAATCCTCCGTTTCCTCCTATGCAGGAAACAGAGATTGACGCGTCATTTGATCTGCCTTATACCCGGTTGCCTCACCCGAAATATAAAGGAAAAGTGATCCCGGCTTTTGAGATGATCCAATTCTCCGTCAACATTCACCGGGGATGCTTCGGAGGATGTGCCTTTTGTACTATTTCGGCCCATCAGGGGAAATTTATAGCCTCCCGCAGTAAAGAATCGATCCTGAAAGAAGTTAAAGCAGTTACACAGATGCCCGGCTTCAAAGGGTACCTGAGTGACCTGGGAGGTCCTTCGGCTAATATGTACCGCATGAAAGGAAAAGATGAATCCATCTGCCGGAAATGCAAAAAACCGTCCTGTATTTCTCCTCTGATCTGTAAAAACCTGGATGCCGATCATACGTATTTACTGGATATATAT
>JAJQES010000131.1 GCA_021201565.1 Tannerellaceae bacterium | reverse complement strand
ACATTTATTCCGAAGGAGAAAGCCTGTTGCTGGTAATAATAACGTCCATCCGTATTACCGGCTTCCGGGTCAATCTTTTCTTTCATAAAAGGAGTCCAGGTCCATAAATTCTGCGCAGCAAAATAGAAACGGACTCTTTGCATATAGGCTTTCTCTGAGAGATGGCGGGGCAGGGTATACCCAAACTCAAGACTCTTCAGGCGCAGATAGGCTGCTTTACGCATCCAGTGCGAAGAAGTGACCTGGTTGTGATTTACCGGCGCGCTGGTCACACGGGGATAGGCTGCATTTGGATTTTCCGGGGTCCAATGGTCGTCATACTGCAGTTTTGTAGCAGAGCCCTGGCTATCAAACGGATGGGCCATGGTGCCTTCCAGATAGATACTGTTCATCGCAGCCCCCTGGAACAATGCGTTCAGGTCAAATCCTTTCCAGGTGAGCGTAGGTGAAAACCCATAAATGATCTGTGGCGTATTTTTCGCTCTGCCGATCACTGTTTCATCATACGAGTTGATAACACCATCCGGAACCCCATTGGGTCCGCTCAGGTCTGCATATTTTATATCCCCTGGTTTTACGGATGCATCCGGAATAGAAGCAATACCGGTTTTTAAACTTCCATCCGCATTAAAATCATCTTCCGTATAATAACCTAACGCCTTGTATCCAAATTGAGTTTCATAAGGCCGGCCGGTCCGTCTTCTGTTGGGGTTATCGTAGGTATTTGCGATTTCATACGTTTGCAACAACTTGTTATGGGCGTATGTGAAGTTACCGCTTATATCCAGACGCAGGTCATTTGCAAAGGTATGCGAACCGGACACCATGATCTCAATCCCCTGGTTGCTCATTTCAGCACCGTTTACCTCCGGGAGATCAATTCCATATTCCAACGGAACAGTCACATGAGGTGTCATCAGCATATTGGAACGCTTTTCATAAAAATAATCGACAGACATACTCAACAACCCCTTCCAGAGCATCAGGTCTGTTCCCACATTAAATTTCTTCGCTTTTTCCCAGGTAATGAACGGATTTGCCTGTTTCATTTCCCGGACTCCGGATGTTCCGCTTCCAAAATAAACAGAATTGCCATACACTTCATATCCTGACAAATACTGGTAAGCTGACCCGGCCAGGTTACCAGATTCACCATAGGAGGATCTTATTTTGAGCATATCCACCTGGCTGAAATTGTCTTTAATGAAGTTTTCTTCCGAAATATTCCAACCGACAGCTACGGACGGGAAGAATGCCCATTTATGTCCGGGAGCAAAATAATAGTTGCCGTCATATCTTCCGGATGTTTCCAACATGTAACGGTTATTATAGGTATATCCTACCCGGTACACAAAGCCCACCTGGGCACTTTTAGAAGAAGAACCACCGTTGGATACCTGTCCGGCTGCTGTTCCACCCTGGTCCAGTTCATCAATATTGATCGGGAAATTGGTCCGTTTGGCTGTAAACCAATGTTCTTTCCCTTCAATACGTTCTGCGACCCCCAGGAAAGTTACATCGTGCAACCCAAAACGGTTCTGATAATTGATATATGCCTGATAAGTAAACCGTTTGTTATTTTCATCCCGTTGCTCCAATGAATAATCAGCCATGTACGCTTCATTAAATGTCGCTGGAGTGGTCGAAAAATCGGGGGTATAAGATAATTGCGGAGTTCTCCAGTCTTTTTTAAACAGGGTATACGGATCATAACTCACCAATCCTTTTATACTTAATCCCTTTAAAAACGGTAGTTGTTGTTCAATCACCAAAGTAGTATATAGCTGGGTTCTCTCCTCTTTTATGTTTCCGCTATGGTTAGCCAAAGCAACCGGCGAACGCCCCAGATAATTCCCCCAAAGACCGTTGCTATACCAGATGGCTTCATTGGCAGGAGTACGTACTGCTGCATACATGATATCACCGGCTCCCGCGCCCGGATAATTATGGTCCGCTACAAATCCACTTATCGAAACAGAAACATCCGTCGTCCGGGTCGCCTTCATTTCCAACCGTGTCGACACATTATACCGTTTCATATTCGTGGTTTCAAACTGTCCCTGCTGGCTGGTATATCCTAAGGATACATAGTAGTTCACCCTATCTGATCCTCCGGATATTTCCAGGTTGTGATAGGTTAATATGGCATTCTTTCTAAGTATGTCATGGATTCCACGGCTGTTGGGATATCTGTCCGGATCTGCACCGGCCAGCCCGTTTACTGTTTTTCTATACATTTCCAGTTGCTCATCCGAAAACGGAATATTCGGCAAACCGCTGTTACGGGCACCTTCATTCTGCAACATAGCATACTCGTAGGAATTGACCATCTCCGGTATCCGGGTTGGATTCTGGAATCCGACATACCCATTATAGGCAAAGACCGGTTTTCCTGAAACTCCTTTTTTCGTTGTGATCAGGATAACCCCGTTTGCTCCCCCAATACCATACGGTGCGACTGCCGCCGCATCTTTCAATACAGTAATGGTCTCAATACTGGCAGGATCCAGTTGTGAATAGTTGCTCCGAGGAACTCCGTCAATCACAACCAACGGACTGCTTTGTCCGGTAGTAGCTACCCCACGGATAAAAATATCAGCGTTGTCATAGCCGGGTTCACCTCCACTCTGCCGGGCAATTACACCGGGCATACGGCCTGCCATCGTTTGGGAAACATTGGCTACCGGTTTCAGCGCTGTTTCCTCTCCTTTCATAGAAGCAACCGCTGCTGTCAGGGAGGCTTTTTTAGTGGTACCATAGCCAATAATCACTACTTCCTCCAACGCTTGCGTATCTTCCTGCAACAGAATATTGATAGTACCCCTTTTATTTACCGGGATCTGCTGCTCTACATATCCGACATAGGAAAAGATAAGGACCGCATTCTCTTCAGCTTCCAGCGTGTACCGCCCGTCCAAGTCCGTGATCGTTCCGTAATTGGATCCTTTGACCTGGATAGTCACTCCCACCAACGGTTCCCTGCTTACGTCAAGGACTTCTCCCTGTATGGCCATTTTTGCCTGTTGGGGAGTATTCGCAGCCAAACTTTCAGGTCTGAGAAGAATCTGGTCATTTTCTTTTACATCATAGGCGATATTGGTTCCTTCAAATAGCTGATCAAGGGCTGCCTGAATAGTCGCATTTGTAACCGCAAAGTCTTTTTTATTATTCAGATCCGGTATTTCATTACTGAAAAACACACTATAACCACTGGCCTTCTCTATTTGCGGAATGATTTCCTTTATGGTCTTATTTTTAACGGATAATGTTATCTGGGAAAAAACACTTCCACATGAAAATAACATGATAAGGGCAACACAGGTTTGCCTCATTAATTGATGATTCATGAATTGAGTATATTAGATTTTTTCTTAACTTTATAGTCTCTTAGAACGGAGAAGACAATGAAAAAGAATCACTGATGCCATTCATCAATGTATATTCTTTCCTGAAATCTCCGGGATATAAACCTTGTATAAGGTATATGGAGCCAGCTTGTCGAGGGATGGCTCCGTATTTTTTTAACTGGATCTATTTCATACATGCTTATTTTAAGGGTTATACTTCATTTACCTTTTCTCCATAATGATCGTACTATCCGGATTGATCTTATAGGTAACGGATGAGGTCTGGCTCAGGAATTCCAGCACATTCGTTAAACTGTTATTTTTAATGACACCCCTGAAGGTGAGTTTTTTTATTTCTTCATTGTTGAATATAAACTCTACATTGTACATGCGGGTCAGTGTCCTGCAAATCTCTTCCAGTGAATCACCGGCAAAGACTAATTCATCGTTCCGCCACAAAAGATGGTTCGCGTTGGGAGGTAACTCAAACCGTTGATAATCTTTACTCACCCGGTTATACTCCAGCCAGTCATTGGGTTTCATAAATTGTTCCTGGTTATCCTCGTCACAGACTCTTACTTTTCCGTCAATCAGGATCACGGAGACGACCGGGTCATTCAGATGGGCTTTGATATTGAAGCTGGTACCTAAGGCTTCTATCCGGATGCCGTTTGCCTGCACCACAAAAAGTTTGTCTTTGTTTTGAGATACCTCAAAATAGGCCTCCCCTTCCAGGGTGATTACCCTGTCATTGCGATTATAGGATTCATCATAGATTAACCGTGAGTCGGAATTGATATACACAACGGTCCCGTCTGCCAGGGTTACTTCCGCTTTCTGCGCATTCTTTACCGCCAACACAACCTGACCATTTTCCCCTGCGGGATTTAGGAACGTATAAAAAACCGTGGTTCCAATTACCATTAATAAACAGGCAGCGGCCGCATAGGAAAGCCATGATTTCAGTCTGAAATTCTTTTTCCCGCCGGAAATGGCCGGCTCCTGCGGTTCCTCTATTTGTTTCATCAACTCTTCCAGTATGTCCTGCTGAAGAGAGGGATCCATATAATTAGCAGCCTGCTGCCAACACCGGTAATAATAGGAATAGCAAATCTCACGGGTTGCCGGGTCACTAATCTGTTCTTTCAACAGATTGACCTCTTCCTCCGTAGCGATCCCCTGCAGGAAGCGTTCGAGTAATTCTATAGGTTGATTGTTTCCCATCTATATATAATATCTTTGTGAAGAGTCATTCACTCAAAAATAAACTTATTTTAACTCTTAGCCTTAAAGTAGAATCGTCAGATACTCTTTCAATTTCTCTTTTAGAAATTTCATGGTACGATACTGGTGCGCTTCGACAGCCCTTTCAGATACATTCAAACGGATGGCTATCTCTTTCGTACTCAGTCCTTCTTCTTTTTTCAATAAAAAGATTTCCTTAGAAACAGGAGGTAAAGTCTCTAACTGGCTATCGACAAATTCTTTAAAAAACAGGGCATTAATAGACTCAACTGTCTCGTTGTCTATCTCATTCAGGTCCGGAAAGGCAGATTCCATATACCGGAAAGCCTGCACTTGTCTTTCTGTTTCCTTATAGACCAGATTCCGGGCAATGGTAAATAAATAAGCAGAAAGATTTTTTTCAGGATCAATAAACGCACGTTTTTCCCAAAGTATCAGAAAACAACTCTGGACAATATCCCGGGCAGAGGTTTTATCATATAACCCCAGCAGGACAAAATTGTAGATTTTAGCACTATACTTAAAATAGATCTGTTCAAATGCTTTTTTATTACCCTGGTTAAGTTGTAAAATTAAAACATCCTCCTTTACATGGCTCATTGTTTTTCATGAATAAATAGATTAAGACCACTCTAAAT
>JAJQES010000321.1 GCA_021201565.1 Tannerellaceae bacterium | reverse complement strand
TGTGTAGATAGCTAAAGTTTTCCCAAAATATTTTTATTATTTTGAATATTAGAGGTTTGACAAATATTAACTGGTAAAAAGTTTTCCCAAAAAGAAAACATGCATACTTGTTTGTTACTTTTGTAAAGAAATTAATCTTACACACGATGATACAAACAGTAGTAAAAAGAGATGGACGAATTGTCGGATTTAATGAATCCAAAATAGCCACAGCCATCCGTAAAGCCATGCTTCACACGGACATGGGTGAAGACAAACAATTAGTTGCAGAAATAACTGACCGTATTTCCTTTAAGGGAGAGTCCCAAATGACTGTGGAGGCTATCCAGGATGCCGTGGAATTAGAGTTAATGAATAGCCGCCGTAAAGATGTAGCCCAAAAATATATTGCTTACCGTAACCAGCGTAGTATCGCCCGGAAAGCGAAAACAAGGGATATGTTCCTGGAGATCATTGATATTAAATCAAACGAAATTACCCGCGAAAATGCCAATATGAATGCGGATACCCCGGCGGGTATGATGATGAAATTCTCCAGTGAAACCACCAAACCGTTTGTGGATGACTATCTGTTGAGCGAAGAGGTAAAAGAAGCTACTCTCGGCAACTATCTTCATATTCATGATAAAGATTATTATCCGACCAAGAGTCTGACCTGTGTACAACATCCGTTGGACCGCATCCTGCAAAACGGCTTTTCAGCAGGACATGGAGAATCACGTCCGGCCAAACGGATCGAGACTGCCAGTATTCTGGGATGTATCTCCCTGGAAACAGCCCAGAATGAGATGCATGGAGGACAATCTATTCCCGCGTTTGATTTTTATCTGGCTCCCTATGTACGAAAAAGCTACATTGAAGAAGTAAAGAATCTGGAAGAGATTTATGAAAAAGATTTCTCCCATCTGTATGAAACAGAAATTACCGATTATATTTCCAGATCGCTGGAGAACCTGGAAGGCGATGAACGGGTGAAACAACATGCTATTAATAAAACGGTAAGCCGTGTGCATCAGTCCATGGAAGCCTTTATACATAATATGAATACCATCCATTCCCGTGGAGGCAACCAGGTAGTATTCAGTTCCATCAATTATGGAACCGATACTTCTGCCGAAGGAAGATGTATTGTCCGGGAAATTCTGAAAAGTACCTATAATGGAGTCGGAAATGGTGAGACTGCGATCTTCCCGATTCAAATCTGGAAAAAGAAAAGAGGAGTCAGCTATTTACCGGAAGATCCCAATTATGATCTCTATCAGTTGGCAGCCAAAGTAAGTGCCCGCCGCTTCTTTCCGAATTTCCTGAATCTGGATGCTACCTTCAATCATCATGAAGACTGGAAAGCGGATGATCCGTTACGTTACCAGCATGAAGTGGCAACAATGGGATGCCGGACCCGTGTGTTTGAGAATCGTTTTGGTACCAAGACTTCGATTGGACGGGGGAATATTTCATTTTCAACAATCAATATTGTACGTTTGGCTATTGAGTGTATGGAGATTGCAGACCAGGAAGAACGGATTGCCCTGTTTTTTGCTAAACTGGACCGTATGTTGAAGATCACCGCCCGCCAGCTGCATGAGCGGATGGAATTCCAGAAAACAGCTTTTGCTAAACAATTCCCTCTGCTGATGTCTTCTTTATGGTTGGGCTCAGAAAAACTCAATCCGTTAGGCACCATCGCTCCTGTTATTAATCAGGGTACTCTTGGAATCGGGTTTATCGGATTGGCTGAATGCCTGGTAGCCCTGACCGGAAAACATCATGGAGAAGATGAGGCAGCACAGGAACTGGGATTAAAGATCGTGACTTATATGCGTGACCGTGCTAACCAGTTCTCAGAAAAATATCAGCACAATTATAGTATATTGGCCACTCCGGCAGAAGGCCTCTCCGGTAAATTTACCGGCCGCGACCGGAAACAGTTTGGAGTACTTCCCGGGATTACGGACCGTGATTATTATACCAACTCCAACCACGTACCGGTATATTATAAATGCAGTGCCTCTCATAAAGCACAGATCGAGGCTCCCTATCATGACCTGACCCGTGGAGGGCATATCTTCTATGTGGAGATAGATGGAGATGCTACCCATAACCCGGCCGCTATTATGCAGGTCGTTGATCTGATGGATAAATACAATATCGGATATGGTTCTGTAAACCATAACCGTAACCGCTGTCTGGACTGTGGTTTCGAGAATGCCGCTGAAGATCTGGACGTGTGCCCATCCTGTGGCAGTGACCACTTGGATAAACTGCAACGGATCACCGGGTATCTGGTAGGAACAACCGACCGCTGGAACCATGCCAAGTTAGCCGAATTAAATGACCGTGTAATTCATAATTAAGAAATGCTCTCTATTTTAGACATTATAGAAGATACAACTGTCGATGGACCAGGTTTCCGGACGGCTATTTATGCAGCCGGATGCCCTCATCGTTGTCCCGGTTGCCATAATTCCGGCTCCTGGGATATCCGGCAGGGACAGTTATTGTCAGCCGGAGAAATAGCAGACCGGGTGCTGAAAAATGAGCTGGCGGATGTCACCTTCACAGGAGGTGACCCGCTCTATCAGCCGGAAGGGTTTACCCGTCTGGCCCGGATCATCAAAGAGAAAAGTTCCAAAACCATTTGGTGTTATACCGGCTATCGTTTTGAAGCTTTATTCACAAATCCGGTGCAATATGACTTGTTGAAATACATAGATGTGTTGGTAGACGGCCGTTTTGAACAATCACAACGCCAGGAAGGACTGATCTTCCGGGGAAGTGCCAACCAACGTTTAATTGATGTACAGGCCTCTTTACAGACCGGACAGGTCATTCTTTTTGACTATAAACCACAGGCTATCTTTGATCCGGTGCTCTTCTAAGATAAAATAAAGAATGTCAGGAAAAGCACCTGTCCCCTTGCTTTTGTTTCAAAGGGAACAGGTGCTTTTTTATGTTTTTGCAAGATAGACCTTTTTGAGGGAATAGCTATCTTTGTATTGATGAATATGGATTCTAAAATATTATTGCATACCTGTTGTGCCCCTTGTTCAGCCGCTATTATAGAATGGTTGCTCAACAATGGAATAAAGCCTGTATTGTATTATTTCAATCCCAATATCTATCCCTGGGAAGAATATCTGATCCGGAAATCCGAGTGTACCCGGTATGCACAAACTGTTGGGGTAGAGGTCATTAATGGTGACTATGATCATCCGGCATGGCTGGAAGAGGTAAAAGGACTTGAAAATGAACCGGAGCGGGGACGGCGTTGTTTTAATTGTTTTAAGATGCGGCTGTTTGCTTCCGCCCGTCTGGCACAGGAGCGGGGAATCCGGCAATTTGCTACGACATTGGCCTCTTCCCGTTGGAAAAGCCTTGAACAAATTGCGGAAGCCGGACATTGGGCTGCTTCCCGGTTTGAAGGAACCTCTTTTCTGGAGCAAAACTGGCGGAAAGGAGGCCTTTCGGAACGCCGCCGGATTCTGCTGGCAGAAAATCAGTTTTATAACCAAACCTGGTGCGGATGCGAGTTTAGTCAGCGTCCCCCAAAAAAAGAAGAGATATGAAAAATCGTTTTTATCCTGCTCTCTCTTGTATGATTCTTTTTTCTCTATTTAGTTCCTGTATTAAAGAGAGTGAAGAGAGTGACTATCCTTATCTGGAACAGGAGATAGAAGTAGGAGATATAGTCCCTGTTTTTACCGTATATGAAAAGGAAGATCAAACCGGCGCCTCCTTCTCTTCCACCCAATGCGAAGGTAAAATAACGGTCATTGTTTTCTTTAATACCGGATGTAAAGACTGCCGGCGTGAATTACCCAAGATCAATTATGCCTGGGATACGCTTCGGGACGATCCTCTTTACCAGATTGTACCAATCGCCCGTGACCAGGGGAAGGAAGAAATAGAAGCCTTTTGGAAAGATCCGGACTATACTTTTTCTATGCCTGCTTATGTAGATCCCGGACGAAAGGTCTACACTCTTTTTGCTAACCAGACCGTTCCCAGGGTATATATTGTAAACCAGGAAGGAGTCATCTCGTGGATGGCTATCGAAGAACTCACCCAAACCAAAGAACAATTTACAGAACTACTGCGTAAGATGCAGTAAGCTAACTTATAGTTAATGTATTATTTAGTATCCCTAAAGTAAACCCACAGTTTGAAGTCAGGAGTTATGGACTGTATACACCCTGGTACTTATTTTATAAACAGGAATGATTTTCTGTTTTTTCCGGGAGATACTCTTTGGGAACCGGTGGAAGATAAAAAAGGTAGCTGGACTCTTTCCGTCCGTTATAAAGACAAAGTGATAGCGACCAAACGTTTTTAGGTTGGCTAATAAATAAGACACCTCCCGGTTACAGTTTCCTGTTCCGGAAGATGTCTTAGCAAATAGAAAACAGAATATATCCGTACTTACGGATAAGTGCCGGGTATATCTGTTGAAAGCCCGTACTTACACATTAAAACTCAAACGTCTTTCCTTATTTTGATTTGAAACGACCGTGTGAATCCCGTGGTTGGTCCTCCTGGCTGCCACCACGTTGATTACCTGATTGTCTGCTGCTGCTATTGCTGCTGCTATTATTAGATGAGGAAAAACGTCCATTTGAGTCTCTTTCTTCTGAACGAGCATTCGATCCTCTTGAATTTGAATCTTTTGTTCTCATAAATACAATTTTTATAATTTAAAAATTTAGTTACTATTCACTATTAATGCGGATAGCGTATTAAAAACAACCCCTGAAAAGGTTAGTTTAGCCGCTTTGTAATCAACTCTTAAAAACCAGCCTTCCATACCGTTTTTTACCGCTCTATTTTAGAAAACCTTATTGTTTGTAGGGAATAATTATCACTCACTTCGTTCGTGGTAGTTAGTAGTTAGTAGTTAGTAGTACACTCGCTTCGCTCGTTTAGTAGAAAGGAAAGTATATGAAAGACCTTGTTCCCGCACTTGATGCGGGACCGCACCAGAACAGACGTTAGTTACAATTAATAATTGGAAAAGGTACGTTTTAGTGCGGTCCCCGGTCAGGCCGGGGAACAAAGCCTGTTTACTGGTGGGAGGGGATCAGGAGATCCCCTCCCACCAGGTGAGCCTTCACCACCTGTAGGCTCCATGCTGCTATTCTTTTTCTACTGACTGTTTTTAGTCTGAGCCATCCCAGGATCTTCTTTTTTCTTAGAAGGAAACAATTTCTCTACCGGGCAATCTAACAGCTCCGCAATTTTCTCCTGTTCTGCCAGACAGGGTTTGGCGTAGCCATACACCCAGCGGCGGGCGGTCA
>JAJQES010000474.1 GCA_021201565.1 Tannerellaceae bacterium | reverse complement strand
GAAATGATGTTAGGGAACTTGAAACTATGTATTTCTGAATTAAAAAATAGAAAAATTAACGAAGTTTCTTCTCTTTTTTATCTTGTTTCTCTGTTCTTATCTTATTCCTTCAGGGGAATAATGTACCTTTGCAGTTCAGGATAAAGGAAAACTGAAACATGATTGTACTGAACCAGGGTGAATATATAAAAGAAAAGGGTTTGGCTGTAACCATCGGTTTTTTTGATGGAGTTCATAAAGGGCATCGCTATCTTATCCGGGAGTTAATTAATCTGGCGCACCTGCGTGGATTACCTGCCGGGATTGTTACTTTCCGGATTCATCCCCGTGCGGTTTTGCATGCGGACTATCAACCACATCTCTTAACTACATACGAGGAGAAATTACAACAACTTTCTACTACCGGGATAGACTATTGTCTGGTGCTGGATTTCACTCCGGAAATGGCGCAAATGACAGCCGGTGATTTCATGAAAAATATCCTGGCTTCCGAGTGGGGGGTGAAATTTCTGTTGACGGGTTATGATCACCGGTTTGGACATGACCAACCGGATGATTTTTTGAAATATGCAGAGGTTGGTAAAGAAAATGGAATAGAGGTGATGAGATGCACCGCTTATGAGGAAAATGAGTTGCATGTTAGTTCTTCAGTGATCCGGAGTTTATTGCAGAAGGGAGATGTGAAAACGGCTGCCTCCTTATTGACCTATCCTTATCAGTTATCCGGCCATATCATCTCCGGCAACCGGATTGGACGTACCATCGGATTTCCTACGGCGAATATACGGATGGAGGAGGAAGGGAAAGTAATACCTGCCTGCGGGGTATATGGGGTAGAGGTAATATGCCGGGGAATATCCTATAAAGGAATGCTTCATATAGGAAACCGTCCTACGCTGAGAAAAGGAGATGAACTAAGTGTAGAGGTACATATCCTGGAGTTTGAAGAGGATATTTATGGGGAACAGATTATTATTTGTTTTAAGGAATATATCCGTGAAAATGTGAAATTTGTATCTCTGGATGCCTTGCAGAAACAATTGGAGAAGGATAAACAAACAATTCTTCAGTTAATGAAATAAGAACATACTATGGGAGAAATAGACAATCTGTTTTATGAAGCAAAGGATCTGCTGAAAGAGATGATCCGGATTCCTTCTTACAGCCGGGAGGAAAAAGAGGTGGCCGATTATCTGGAAGTCTCTTTCCGGAGCTGGGGTTTACCTGTAACCATTCATCGTTCCGGGAATAATATTTGGTTGATACCGGATTGTTTTGACCGGGGAAAGCCTACTTTGTTATTAAATTCGCACATTGATACCGTCCGCCCGGTAGCCGGGTGGATGAATGATCCCTTTGGAGCAGAAGAGGATGAAACTGGGAAGATGACCGGCCTGGGAAGTAATGATGCCGGAGCGAGTGTAGTATCTTTACTAATGGCATTCCGTTGGCTGATACGAAAACCCCAGTCATATAATCTGATCTTTCTGGCCTCCTGTGAGGAAGAAATCTCCGGGAAAGCAGGTATTGAAATGGCATTGAGAGAATTGCCCCCTATTGACTTTGCTGTAGTAGGGGAACCTACCGGTATGCATCCGGCAGTTGCCGAAAAAGGCTTAATGGTGCTCAATTGTGTCGTTAAAGGAAAGTCCGGACATGCAGCCCGCAACGAAGGAAAAAATGCTATTTTAAAAGCCATTCCTGTAATTGAATGGTTTCATTCGCAGCCTTTTCCGGAAGAGAGTAATTTCCTGGGACCGGTTAAAATGAGTGTCACTATGATAGAAGCCGGCACTCAGCATAATGTGGTGCCTGATGAGTGTCGTTTTACAGTTGATGTACGTACAAACGAATGTTATTCCAACGAACAGTTATATAAATTGATTGTGAAAGAGGCCGGTTGTGAAGTAGAAGCCCGTAGTTTCCGGCTCAATTCATCCCATACACCACTGGAACATCCGTTTGTGCTCCGGGCCAAAATGCTTGACCGGGAACCCTTCGGCTCACCCACTCTGAGTGACCAGGCGTTAATGCATTTCCCTTCTGTCAAAATGGGACCGGGTGACTCTGCCCGTTCACATACAGCCAATGAATTTATTTATCAACAGGAAATTCGTGAAGCCATTGATATATATATCCGCCTGCTGGATGGATTACAGATTTAATCCAGCCAGCTCCTCGGGTTTAGTTTTTCTTTTTCTTTCCAGACTTCAAAATGTAGGATGGTCGCGTTTCCATCCTCATGATCTGTGAATATTTTTCCCAATGGCTGGCGGGTAGATACTATATCTCCTTTCTTGACATAGATTTCACTCAGATTGCAATAGATGGTCCGGAAATTTCCATGCCGTAAAATGACACAGGAACCATATCCATTCAACGTAAAAATAGTAGTAACTTCTCCATTAAAGACTGCCAGCGCATCAGAGCCCGCTGTGGTCTGAATATCAATTCCGTTATTTTTAACTCTCAGGTTTTTTATTTCCGGATGGGCATGTTCTCCGAATGGGCTTACAATAGTATATTGACCCTTTATAGGGAAAGGCAGTTTACCTTTATTCGCAG
This sequence comes from Tannerellaceae bacterium, assembly GCA_021201565.1. Classification (GTDB taxonomy): domain Bacteria; phylum Bacteroidota; class Bacteroidia; order Bacteroidales; family Tannerellaceae; genus UBA4116. Next base: position 22,733 of record JAJQES010000474.1, on the reverse strand, counting down.
CAAACGTGTCAGCCAGTTTTTTCTCGTCTTTGGTCATCGCATATCCCCCCTTGCTTTCTGCTGTTCGTTCGGGAGTGCCCGGAGCATTTTTTTTGCGTTCAGCTTCTGCTTTCGCTATTTCATCCGCGATCTGTTTTTCAATCTGGCGGTTCAGTTGCTGGGCCTGTTGTTGTTTTTTCTTTAAATCAGCCTGTAAGGCTTTTTGCCTTTTGCTGAGTTTCTGTACTTCTGTTTTCTGGGTTGCTTCCTCAGCGGATAATTTTTTGCTTTCTGATTCCCGTTGACCTAATAATAGCTGTTTTTCAGAACGGGTCTTTTCCAGCTCTTCTTTTTTCCGGTTGATATCTTCCTGGCGGTTTACAATCTCTGCCGCCTGTTGTTTTTGCCAGACGGCATATTCATGCAGGTAACGAAGACGGCGGAGCGATTGGGTAAAATTGTCAGCGGAGAGTATAAAAAGGAGTTTATCCTGTGAGCTATTTCGCTTTTGCATGCCCCGGATAGACTTTGTATAATTTTCTTTTTTTCCTTCTAACTCTTTTTCCAGTCCGGCAATCTCTTTGTTAATTCCGGTGATCTCTTTATCGATTTCCCCAATTTCCTGATTCAGAAGGTTGATTACCTTTTTACGCGAAAGGATCTGTTGGGTAAGCAGATTAAGCTTATTCAGGGAGTTTTGAGCAGATTTAGAAGTCTCCTGTAGTAATTTATTGGTCAGCTCAATATCTGCGAGTGCTTTAGTGCGTTGCGATTCCAACTCTTTCACTTTCGCAGATTTTTGGGCAGAAGCTGCAAAAGTAAGGATTAGAAAAAGGGTAAGCAACGTGTTTCGCATAGCTGATTATAAGTTTTTAGTGAGACTTTTGATTATATCGGACAGCCGGACCTGTTGATACCGGGCCGGGAGCGAAGTTTCTATCTGTAGAGGCTCATTTAGCTGCATCCGTGAGAATCCAATCTGGATACCTCCTTTCTTTATCTGCTCTTCATTGACTGATACATCCATCTGCATCGGGAAAGGCTGATTTTCCACCAGCCGGAAATCAGAATAGAGCCAGTTTACAAAGAACCGTCCTGAAGGATCCGAGATATGAGTTGATAACAATTTCTCTTCACCGTCAGCAATAAAGGTATACAAAATGTCCAGATTATCGGTAATTCGTATCTCAGCGGCCGGACCTTCCTGGATCAGTTTAAAACGGGAGTATTGGGCTGTTGAGAATTCTTTTTCTCCCGGTATAAAAATATGGTCTGTAAACAGGGCCTGCAAATTATAGAAATTAAATGCTACCGGAGTCTCAGCTCGCATTTTTTCGTAATTATCAGCTACATATCGTTTATTCAACCGGTCGATCACTTTGATGCTATCCGGCGTCAGTTCAATCCGGAATGCTTCAATCCCCAGAAACGGTACCACGGAAAGCTGCAGTGCGCTGTCCCGTATCATTTTCAGGTCTACCCGTGAGCTAAAGTTTTTTCCCGGCAGATCCAGAGTAACATTTAACCGCGCGGTGAGCGTATTGTATTGTAAAGCCTGCTCTTTCAGTGAAGTGAAAAAGACTGCTTCCTGTTTTGCTCCTTTAGAAACGACTGTCCCTACTTTCCGGCTTGTTTTACATCCTGCTAAAAGAGCTCCGCATAACAGGCACAGAACAACTTTAAAATATGTGTTTATTCTTTTCATTTTGCATTCACATCTTCAATATACTTTCCTTCTCTGATCTTCTGGTCAAGAATCTCACTTTCTTTTCCCATTTCTTTTGCTTTTAACCACTGTTCCATCGCTTTTTCATGATCACCGGTCATATAGAGAATATCCCCATAGTGATCCAATAGCTCTGTACTATTGGTTTTATCGTTTGAAAGGGCCCGTTCAATATATATTTTTGCAAGCGTATAATTCCCCTGCATGAAATAGATCCAGGCATACGTATCCAGATAAGTGGAATTCTCCGGTTCTTTCCGGATCGTCTGTGCACTCATCCGTTCGGCTTTATCCAGGTCTCTTTTTTCCAGCGAAAGGAAATAAGCATAATTGTTCAGGACCATAATGTTCCCTTCATTATATTTCAACGCTTCCTCATAGGCTTCAAACGCTTTGTCCAGGTTATCTATCTGGTAATAAACATCCCCGATCTGACCGTAAAAATCGGAAATTAACGGTGGATTATCTCCGGGAATACTCTCAATTCCCAGTTGATACGCATTGAGTGCTTCCGTATAATCTTTCAGTTGGTGATAAGCGATTCCCAGATAGAAATAGTATTCCGGTGATTCCGGGAATAGTTCAATACATTTCCGGCATACCCGTATGACCTCTTCCAGATCTTCCATTTGCAGGGCTAACTGTAATAACTGCTGCCAGGCTGCGACATTTTCCGGTTCCATTTCTGTAATTACCTGTAACTGGAAACGAGCCTCTTCGTTTTTACCCTGCATAGCCAGTAAACCACTATACATCAATTTTAGTTCTGTCTCTTCCGGATGTTGCTCCATAAGAGTCTCAAACAATGTGTTCGCACTCTCTATCTCCTTCTTCGACTGTTGAAGACCCAGAATGTAACGGGAAAGAATACTGACTTTAGTTTCTATATCAAGTTTCTGATTTACCAGGGCATCCCGAATCTGGGTTTCAGCGGCCTCTTTCATCCCTGTTTTTTCATAGTAGTTTGCCATAGCTACAATGTAATAGGGACTATCCGGTTCCATCTGTTTTGCTTTTTCGTACGACTCGAATGCTTTTTCGATTTCATCTTTTTCCAGGTACAAATCTCCCAGAATGATCTGGTAACGGGCCTCCATCGGAAATTTATCTGCCAGTTTTACAATCTCATTCAATGCATTCTCCGGTTCCTCTAATACCATATACAAACGGTATTTCTGGAGGGACAGAGCTTCATTCATTCCCATACTTGATTCCAAAGCGTTATAGGCATCAATAGCCTGGCTCAATTCTCCCTGTTGAGTGAGGGCATCCGCCAGGAAATAATTCAGGTCCACTTTCTCCGGATATTCCTTTACTAATTCTTCAAATTCCTGGGCTGCTTCCCCATACATACCCAAACTACGGGTAATATTTGCAAGAGCGATCTTGTAAGCGAAATTATCGGAACTGTTTGCTACGGCCCGTTTTAAAAACTGAACAGCTTTTTCCGGCCGGTTTAACTGCAGGTAGAAAGAAGAGAGTTCGTACAGGACCGCTGCATCCGTAGAGTCAATTGCCAGACAATAATTGAAGGCATCAAAAGCGGCATCAAATTTATCCGCGTTTTTCAGATTGATTCCTTCATAGTAGAAATAGTCAAATTTGCGTTGCTCTTCCGGTGATAATCCGTTAGATTCCTGTCCGTAAACCGGTAACAGGATTCCCCCTGCATATATAAAAAGAGAAAATATATGGACTATTTTTTTCAGCATATAGTACGTTTAGTTGCACTTACAATTGGAGGAAATCCTCTCTGCATGTGAGTTGGTTAATGTTTTCCGGTGTGACCGAATCCGCCGGCACCCCGTTCCGTTTCATCCAAGACATCTACCTGGTCCCAGTCAATCTGGCTATGGGTGGTGATTACCATCTGACAGATCCGTTCTCCGTCATTGACGGTAAAAGGTTCCGTAGAAAGGTTTACCAGAATCACTCCGATTTCTCCCCGGTAGTCTGCGTCAATTGTACCCGGTGTATTCAACAGGGTAATCCCGTGTTTAATCGCCAGGCCGCTGCGCGGCCGCATCTGGGCTTCGTATCCTTCAGGCAGGGAAATATATAAACCGGTAGGGATCAGTTTACGTTCTAACGGTTTCAGAACAACCGGCTCGGTAAGATTCGCACGAATATCCATCCCGGCTGATAAAGAGGTCGCATACTGCGGGAGCGGGTGATGGGACTTATTAATGATTTGAACTTGCATGTATGATATTATTATATTGTCATCGAACAGACAAAGATAATAATAAAGTGATATAATTGATATCGCTTTCCTTTATTCCCTTTGAGACAAAGTAGTTAAAGTAGTAGAAAAAGTCTGCATCAATCGTAATAGAACCGGATTACCGTTCTTTCCAGTCTCCATATTCCCGGATCAGACCAATTAATTGGCTGACAGCTTCTTCTTCGGGAATGTTCTTCAAAATGCACTCTTTCCCTTTATAAAGATTGATTTTACCACGTCCGGCACCTACATATCCATAATCGGCATCCGCCATTTCTCCGGGACCATTTACAATACACCCCATAATACCGATTTTCAGTCCGGTTAAATGAGAGGTCGCCTCTTTTATTCTTGCAATGGTGGATTGCAGATCGTATAGCGTCCTTCCGCAACTGGGACAGGAAATATATTCGGTTTTACTGATCCGGGTACGGGTGGCCTGCAGGATTCCAAACATACAACTATCTGTCTGGCGTGGATCTCCTCCTTGATTATATACCATCAAACCGTTTCCAAATCCATCCAGCAGCAAAGTACCCATGTCCACACCGGCTTTGATTTGAAGGGATTCCTGGTCCTTTTCCTGATAGTCGTGGTGCAGAATTACCGGCACATCACATCCGGCTTCCAGAAGTCTGTGAAGAGCAGCCCGTTGGGAACCGGTTCCGTTTTTATTATGGGTACTGAGAATAACAACCACTGCCGGGTTCTTTTTGAGGATCTCCAGTGTGCTTTCGGTCAAATCGCTATTGGTTAAACGAATAAATTTCAGAGGACTGTTATAGTTGTCCAGCTCACTTATTTCCGAAGCGATAAAGAAAGGAAATGCATGAGGTACCGGTTTCCAGAAATGAGCATCTACGAGTAGACGGAAATGGTCCGGCAGATTTTCAGGGTCCTCCTCTCCGATATAAAGATAATCCGGTATACTAAGCGGATCAAACTCAAAATTGCCCTCCCGCCGGTCAGAGATCACAACCGGAGGATGATTGCCACCCATATTTTCTATACTGCGGGTTGGCCGCCGTTCCATTTTTGTATGACAGTAGCCCGGAGCCGGAGTGACAGGAATTTCCACATGACCTTTCCGTTCTTCGATATAATCAATCAGTTTCCGGGCAACAGGTATTTCTGCTTCCGGATCTTCACTAAGGGATACCCGGATTGTATCTCCTATACCGTCCGCCAGCAAAGCACCAATTCCCACAGCACTTTTGATTCGTCCGTCTTCGCCGTCTCCTGCCTCTGTTACTCCCAGATGAAGCGGATAGTGCATGCCTTCCTGTTCCATGGTCTCCACCAATAGTCTTACGGTTTTGACCATTACGGTTGTATTGGATGCTTTAATAGAAATCACTACATTCCGGAAATCTTCCTTCCTGCAAATATGCAGGAATTCCATACAGGAAGCCACCATGCCTTCCGGAGTGTCACCGTAACGGCTCATAATACGGTCTGAAAGGGAACCATGATTGACCCCGATACGAATGGCCGTATTATGCATACGGCAAATATTCAGAAAAGGAATAAACCGTTCACGGATCTTTTGGACCTCAGCCTGATATTCTTCTTCCGTATATTCAATCTGGTCAAATGTTTTCAGCCGGTCTACATAATTACCCGGATTGATCCGGACTTTATCTACAAATCCGGCTGCTATATCTGCTGCTTTTGGATTAAAATGGATATCAGCTACCAGCGGAGTAGTATAACCCAGTTGTTGCAATGCATGTTTAATCTCTCCCAGGTTACGCGCTTCACGTTCACCCTGGGCAGTGAATCGGATATAGTCAGCTCCGGCTTCAATCATACGGATGGACTGGCGGACAGCAGCATCCGTATCCATAGTAGAAACGTTCCCCATGGTTTGAACCCGTACCGGATTCGTTCCTCCCAGGGGAGTATTTCCTATCTCAACAACAGAGGAGATTCGGCGGTGGTAGTTAAACAGATCCATTTTGACAATGGACAATTGATAATTGACAATTGTCAATTGTCAATTGTCAATTTAATTCGTTTTATACTTATAATTTATCTGAGACAATTCTTCATTGGCTTTGACGATCTTTTTTTTCAGATCTTCTTTGTACGCAGCCAGTTTGGTTTGTAGCTCTTCGTCTCCCACCGACAGGATCTGTACAGCCAGAATACCTGCGTTCAGCGCTCCATTGATACCGACAGTGGCAACAGGAATACCGGGAGGCATCTGTACGATAGCCAACAAGGCATCCATACCGTCTAACGTGGAATTAATAGGTACTCCGATAACCGGCAGGGTGGTCATAGAAGCGATCACTCCACATAGATGGGCGGCCATGCCGGCTGCAGCAATAATGACTTTGATGCCACGGTCTTTGGCTCCTTTCGCAAATGCTTCTACTTCAGCCGGTGTACGGTGAGCAGATAACGCATGCATTTCAAAAGGGATTTCCATTTCGTCCAGAAACCGGGCCGCTTTTTCCATAACGGGCAGATCGGAAGTACTGCCCATGATAATACTAACTACTGGTGTCATTTCCCTATCGTCTCTTTATATTCGTCAGCAGATAAGAGTGCGTCGATTTCATCCGGGTTAGAGAGGGTTACTTTTACTAACCAACCTTTTCCGTATGCGTCTTCGTTTACTAATTCAGGTTGTTCTTCCAGGTCTGCATTGACTTCTGTTACTTCACCACTGACCGGCATAAACAGGTCAGATACTGTTTTCACAGCTTCAATAGATCCGAACACCTCTTCCTGGTCCAGGGTTTCACCTTCCGAAGTAATATCAACATACACGATTTCACCCAGCTCGCTTTGAGCGTAATCGGTAATACCTACATAGGCCGTTTCGCCTTCTACACGAATCCATTCGTGATTTTTTGTGTACTTTAACTCAGCGGGAAAGTTCATAATGTTCTTTTTATTTGATGAATATATAATAAAGAATTACTTTAATTGAGAATAAATAAGTGGTGACCAGTCCAAGGGTAAATCCGGCATAGACCTGTAAAGGAGTATGTTTCTTAAGGATGATCCGGGAAGTTCCTACCAGTCCCGCCGCAATGATCAGGGCGATGAAAAGCGGGTAAGGGTTCAACCGGTACATTTCACTCATTCCCATAACTGCACCCAGCAGTCCTCCGATTCCTAATGCATGTGCGCTGATCTTCCAGAAAAAGTTAATACAAAAGGATATAATAAGAGCTACACATACACCCATGATAAGGTCAATTAACCAATCCGGAACTTTCATCCGGAACATCAAAAACAGGCAGGTTATATTGGACAGGATAATGATCAGATAAGGAATAAGCCGTTCTTTCCGGTTTGTTAATTCAAGATCAGAAGCGCCTCCTGTTCTGACGAGTAAAAAAATAAAAGCTCCCGGAATCACAGCTGTTGTCAGAAATACCCCCATCAACAAAAACTGTTTAATATTGGCCGGATAGATACTCAGATACGTATAGGATAATGCCAGGATGACTCCATACGTTACCATCAGTAGCGGATGAAAGATGATAGAAATTATGTTTGCGAATAGTCTCATACTGTACAAATTTATATTTCTTTCCGCAAACGGGCAACAGGAATGTCCATTTGTTCCCTGTATTTGGCAACTGTACGACGGGCTATTACATACCCTTTTGCTTTCAAAATGTTAGCCAGTTCCTCGTCTGTAAGTGGTTTGCGCTTGTTTTCTCCGTCAATATGATCTTTCATGATCTTTTTTACTTCCCGGGTAGAAACTTCCTCGCCACTATCGGTAGACATGGATTCGGAAAAGAAATATTTTAACGGGTAGATCCCAAAATTAGTTTGCACATATTTGCTGTTGCTGACACGGGAAATAGTAGAAATATCATATCCGGCTTTCTCCGCGACGTCTTTCAGGATCATAGGCCGCAGGGAAGCCTCTTCACCTGTCAAAAAGAAATCATGCTGTAACTGGATGATTGTTTCCATCGTACGCTGGAGCGTTTCCTGCCGCTGCCGGATAGCATCAATAAACCATTGTGCCGAATCCAGTTTCTGTTTCACAAACTGTACCGCGTCTTTCATTTCTGCCGTCTGGTTGGCCTTATTAGACGTGTAACTCTGCAACATGTCCCTATATTCCGGATTGACACGCATTTCTGGTACTCCCCGGTTGTTCATACTCAAATAGATCTCTCCATTTATTGTTTCCACAATAAAATCTGGCGTGACCTGGCTAAGAATCGTCTCCATAGCTCCCCCCCAGTTACTCCCCGGTTTAGGATCTAAGGTAGTGATTTCCTGGATGACCATTTTTAATTCCTCCTCACTTATACCGGTGGAACGGAGGATTTTATCGTAATGTTTGCGTGAAAACTCTTCAAAATAATTCCGTATGATACGGGTTGCCAGTTCCACAACAACTGTTTGCTCCCGTTTTTCCAGCTGGATGAGCAGGCACTCTTTCAGATTCCGGGCGGCGATTCCGGGCGGATCAAAATCCTGTATCAGTTTCAATACTTCTTTCAGTTCCGGGATAGATACCTCCTGTCCTGCCTGGAAGGCCAGGTCATCCGCAATCGCATGCAGATCCCGTCTCAGATACCCATCGTCTTCTATGTTCCCGATAATATATTCCGCAATGGTCATTTCTGTTTCCGGCAGATCCCGTAATCCCAATTGTTGGAGTAGGTATTCATTCAGGGACTGGCCGGCGGAAAAGGGGATATCCTCTTTGTGTTCAGCCCGTTCCCGTATCTCCCGTAATTTATAATCGGGTATATCGTCTTCTGTCAGATAGTCACCTAACGAGAGATCTGTATCATTTTCTTCCGTCCGGTTCTCTTCTCCACCCTCTTCCATCCGTTCAAAATCTTCAACAATTTCGGGTACTTCATCAAGAGCCGGATTTTCTTCCAATTCGTTTTTTATCCGTTCTTCCAGCTCAATAGCAGGCAATTCCAGCAGCCGGATCAACTGGATCTGCTGAGGAGAAAGTTTTTGCTGTAACTTCTGCTGTAGATGCTGTTTTAACATACTATCCTGATTGCTTCATGTGTTCAACTGTGCAAATATAACCTTTTCAAAGAAACAGACGTTCAATTGTACCAGAGAAATAATTTGGTTGTATAACGCCAGTTTGGGGTATTATAGAAACAACTCTGTTGAAAGCGTGTCAATGCGGCTGTTAATGGTCTCCCGTAACTCGTTCCCCAGCCTATCAAATTCCTCTTTGGAATAGCTTTTTTTGATGATTCCTTTTTCCAGGTAATGGATTTGGTCACAGCAATGCGTGAGCGTTTCAAAAATATGGGAAGTGATCAGGATGGCGCGGTCCGGCTTACGCAGTTTGTTGAGCAGATGGGTGACGATCTGCACACTTTCCAGGTCCAGGCCGTTAAAAGGTTCATCCAGGATCAGTACCGGTTTGTCCTGTTTGAGTACAGCCAGAAGAGCCAGCTTTTTGCGCATACCGGTTGAGTAGGATTCGGTGATCTCTTTAAGAGGAAGGTTAAATACTTCTCCCCAGATATTATAATCTGTCTGTTTACCCGGAAACAGATCCAGATATTCATATCCGGTCATATAGGGATAAAAGAAATTTTCGGCTTCCAGATAAGCGACTTCTTTTCTCTCCAGGGGCTTTTCCTGATAGGTGATATGGCCGGCTAAAGGTGGTATGAATTGAAACAATGTGTTTAATAAGGTCGTTTTCCCTGCCCCGTTTAATCCAACCAATCCATGGACTTCTCCGTTTGGTATATAAAGCTGTATCCCTTTCAGAATCTCATGCCCTTTTTGATAGGCAACATGTATATTTTCAATCGTAAGCATGCAGGTAACTATTTAAGTGTTTACGGGCAGAGCCGTAATATTTGAACAGGTATAAAAAAATGAGTAGAAGGAAAGGGGGAAATATCATTCCTAAAAAAGAGAAACCAATGGCGGTTTGGCCACTTGTAACTGCCTCGCCCGGATGATAAAAAGAGTATTTTATCAGAATAAGTAATCCTATATAAGCTAATCCGGCCACAATAAAATAAAGAATAAATCCTGTATGGGCCGGATAGAGGAACGTGTAAATCACGCAGACCGGCAGCAAAGTACTACCATATATTTTCAAATGTAACTCCAGTTTGGAACGAAGAAATGAGGTCGTGTTTTGTTCGGAACCAACTAATATGTCTCTTCCTTCTCCCCGTAGATAAAATTGGGAAAAGTTAGCCGTATAGAACCAAAGGAAGAAGAGGGATAAATACGGTAAAAAAAGAGCCAGGCAGGCACCGGTATATAATACGGTCAGAAAGATCCCGTATTGCCGGAAACCACTTCGTATTTCAAAAGTACAGACCGGAATAAAAGAGGGAACCGGAATACCTTTATCCGTTTTTTTCCGCGGGGGAGGTGAGAGGCTTACTACTGTAATCCCAGCCAATACTCCTAACAAGGGGAGCCATTGGAGGCGGAACAGGAAGATAACTAAGAGTGGACCCAGGAGTAGCAGATAATCACTGATGTAGATACGTGGCGGATTTTCGTCAATCAATGCAAGGAAAGAATGATCTTTACGCTGAAGATGCCGGTACAGTAGGATAAGAACCGCACATCCGGTAATGATCCAGGCCCCTTTGGGATGCATGCTCCAGAGAGAACAAAAATAAAACAGGATTCCCACTGCACCTCCCAGAAGAACCAGATAAGGAACCGGAATCTCTTTCAGGAATTTTCCGGTTTGCCGGAACCTGAATTTCAGAAACGGAAGATTACATATCATATCCCAAAACTACAAATAAATATTTATATTTGCTTGTATGAAAAAGTATTCAGTTATTTTCTTTTGTCTGGCTCTGTTTAACCGTTTATCCGGCCAGACTGTCACAGAGCAAATTCTGCCGCCTACAGGATATGTGCGTACTGAAATTGCTTCCGGTACGTTTGCTTCTTATCTTCGTCAACTGCCCTTATTCCCGGCCGGAACCAAAGTCTTATTATATAACGGAGAGGAAAAACGAAACCAGGCAAGCGCCTATGCCGTAGTAAATATAGACATTGGGAAACGGGATCTCCAACAATGTGCCGATGCAATCATTCGTTTGCGGGCGGAATATCTGTATGCAGAGAAAAAGTATGAGGATATCCACTTTAATTTTACCAGCGGATTTCAGGCAGATTATGTAAAGTGGGCGGACAGGAACCGGATCCGGGTCAATGGGAATCAGGTCAGCTGGTATGCCTCAAAAGGAAAAGATTATTCTTATCCTACTTTCCGCGCCTATCTGGACCAGGTATTTGTGTATGCCGGAACAGCTTCTCTTTCCAAAGAACTCAAAAAAGTAGATTACCGGAATATGCAGATAGGAGATGTTTTTATTCAGGGAGGATTTCCGGGTCATGCAGTCATTGTTGTGGATATGGTGGTCCATCCGCAAACAGGTAAGAAGCTCTTTTTGCTGGCACAGAGCTATATGCCGGCCCAACACATTCATATATTGGTAAACCCCCGGAACCACACCCTTTCTCCCTGGTATGAACTCGAAGACGATACCACCGGAAAAGTATATACTCCCGAATGGACATTTGAGAAAACCGATTTGATGCGTTTCCCCTGAACAAGCTGAACAGGTGCCTGATTTAGTTGCCTCCAGGTCCAGCCTGAAAGAGCCATGTGTTTCTTATGATAAAATATCCGGATACATGTTTCCAGGTTGCAGCTTAAAAGTTAATTTCACCCGGGTGAACTGAGGCTGTTTCCTATGGGGCTATGAACTTTTACACTTGCCACGTCCAATATTCACTTAAGACTCCTTTGAGCTGGACCGGTATTTTGCGTAAAACCTCTGCGGTCTTTCCAGCATCCCGGTAAGGGTTATTTATCTCAGCCCATAACCACGCTATGGGTAAGTGAGCCCACAACTTACATTCCGCGCCAACGGCCCGGCTCATAAATATCCGGCGATTCATTTATAATCAGGAAGATAAATAAGGCATTTTTAAAAATATATTTTTATTATTTTATTACTGATAATATAGTACTATCTTTGTGCCGGATTTTGGTGTAACCGGTTGTTTTCGCAAGCGGTTAGTAAAAGGGAATCCGGTGTAAATCCGGAGCTGTACCCGTAGCTGTAAGTTCGTTGAAACCCCGGCATCTGCAATGCCACTGACGATTCAATATGATTCGTTGGGAAGGCCGCCGAAAAAGGGAGAACAAGCCAGAAAACCTGCCAATCTCTTTTTTATTTCAATGCTTCGGGTGAAGGTATTGGTAAACCGTGGAGATATGCTATTTTCATATTACAGGAAAACGTTTTTGTTTATAACCCTTACTGTGTTCTTTCTGTTTGGACGGGGCCAGGAAGCGGACACGCTGGCTACCCGTCAATTGTCTGACGTTGAAGTGGTGGAGAAGGTACGTCCTGGCGTGACCCGCGAAGCGACTCCTGTTCAACGTTTGGATAAAGAGCGCATTGAGCAGTTGGGATTACAGGACCTATCGGAAGCAGTGCGGCGCTTTTCAGGGGTAACTCTGAAGGATTATGGAGGCATCGGCGGATTGAAAACTGTGGCGATCCGTGGATTTGGTACTCAGCATACGGCGGTTAGTTATGATGGGGTTACCATTACGGACGCACAAAGTGGACAGGTAGATATCAGCCGTTTTTCATTGGATAATATTGAATCGGTCTCTTTGGTAATTGGACAGGGGGATGAGATTTTTCAAACAGCCCGTATGTTTGCTTCCGTGGGGGCTCTTCAACTGACTACCTCCGTTCCCCGGTTCACAGACCGTCGGTACTGGGTGGCCGGGCAGGTGAAAAGTGGTTCATTCGGACTGGCGAATTCTTCTTTGCGGTATGAACAAAAAATCTCTGATATTTACGCTTTGACGGTAGATGGTGATTGGCTGCGCGCGGACGGGCAGTATGAGTTTAAAGTGGATTACGGAGATACAATCCTGCAGGAAAAGCGTTCCAATAGTGACATACGGACCTACCGGAGTGAAATAAATTTCTATGCGGACTGGAAACAACAGGGAAACTTACGGGCCAAAGTCTATTATTTTGATTCCCATAGAGGATTGCCCGGTTCTGTGGTCCTGTATAACGACTATCATACGGAGCGGTTACAGAACAAAAATACATTTGGGCAATTGGTCTATGAAAACCAGCTAAACACTCGTTTCAGAGTCAAAGGACAGGCAAAGTTTGATTACAGCTGGACCCGTTACCGGGATTTTCATTCCCGTTACCAGGAGGGGGTACAAACGGATACCTATAAGCAGAAAGAGACGTATGTTTCTGCCGTGGGATTGTACCAGCCTCATCAAACTGTTTCTATTTCGCTGGCAGAAGATTTTTTTATGAATGAACTGGATGCGACGACCCCTAATTGTGTCTTTCCTTCCCGGTATACTTCCTTAACTGCTTTCTCTTCTCAATACAAAGATAGCCGGTTAACCGTGACGGCCGGGCTATTGGGCACTTATATTGTGGAAAAAGTGGAAGTGGGAGAGGCCGCTGATAACCGGAAAAAACTCTCTCCTTCTGTCAGTCTTTCGTACCGGGTACTCCGGAACCAGAACCTGCGGGTTCGTTTTTCTTACAAAAATATTTTCCGGAATCCTACTTTCAATGATCTCTATTATGACCGGATGGGGAATAGCAAACTGTTGCCTGAACGGGCAACACAATACAATGCCGGATTGACCTGGAGCAGTTCCCTTGCAGGGCTTTCGCTGGACTATATCAGCCTGACCGCTGATGGGTATTATAACCGGGTGCATGACAAAATTGTGGCGTTGCCTACAATGTTTATCTGGAAAATGCTGAATATGGGAGAAGTGAAGATGAAAGGCATAGACCTGAATGTGTCCTCCCGTTTTCGTTTACCTGCTGATATCTACCTGCAAACTGATGGCTCTTACAGTTGGCAGGATGCGACAGACCGTACCAGTGAAGGATCAAAGATCTATGGACATCAGATTCCTTATACTCCCTGTCATGCTGGTTCCGTATCCGTGTCCCTGGAAAATCCGTGGGTAAATGTAAGCTGGTTACTGACGGCTGTAGGTGAACGCTACTCTCTGGCACAGAATATTGAGGACAACCGGATGGACCGGTATGTGGAGCAACAGATCTCTTTAAATAAGAGTTTTCCCTGGAAACAATGTACCATACGTCTGCAGGGTGAAGTCCTGAATCCGGGGAATATCAATTACGATGTCATACACTATTATCCTATGCCCGGACGTTCTTTCCGGGTAGGTGTAAAAGTCACATATTAAAACAATTTATAAAATAACAGTTAGATGAAAAAATTAGTAGTATTTTTTGTTTGTCTGGCCGGTTTTGTACTGGCGTTTACAGCATGTAATGATGATGAAAAAAACGAGCTCTTTGTACCTGGTGAAGTAGTGACCAATCTGGCATTTACAGATACTGATTTTGATGAAGGAAAGATCGGAGGAAAACTTACCTGGGAGCCTCCCTCAGATGAGTCTAATATTACCGGCTATACTATTTATAAAAGTGATGATGCGGAGAACAAAGGAACATTGGTGGAAACGGTAGAATCCGGAACCAAAGAACTGGTTATTGAAAAGGGAACGGATTACGTTAAATATTTCCATATAATAGCTAAAAATGCATTGGGGGAATCGGAAAAGAAAGCCTCACTGGCCATCCGTGATAACACCAGCCCGGTGGCAACCGGGCTGCGGTTTGTAGATGAAGATCTGGCATATATGACCATCGGAGGAACTCTTACCTGGGAAGCACCTGTTACCGATGAAGATTCAGAGAATATTGTGAGCGGTTATACTGTATATTTGAGTAATGATCCTACTGCAAAAGGGGAAAAAGTCGCCGAAACTGCAGAACGTAGCGTACGGATCGAAACCGGAACACCCTATCAGAAATATTTACAGGTATTTGCGGTAGTAGATGGAGTCGAAGCGGATGATTTCGCTTATATGTATGTGGATGATTTGTTTGAAACAGAGACGGTAGGATATTTTATTCTGAATAGGGGGAATAGTAATGCAAATAATGCTTCTATTACGTATGTGAGTGCAGCCGGACGAATGGATTTAGAGTGGTTTGAGTCTGCAAATAACGGACAAAAATTAGGCGATTCTGCGGAACAAATGCTAAAATATGGATCTAAAATATATGTTGCAGTTACAGGTTCTAACCGTCTTTTAGTTTTAGATGACAAAGGAAAAGTCCTGGAAGAACATAATCCGAAAACGACAGAAGGTAATAAAGGACCCCGATGTTTAGCTGCGCATGATGGATATGTGTACATCTCTTATTTTAACGGAGAAGCAGTTGCAAAATTGGATACTATAGATCTGAAAATCACAGGAGAAGTAAGCGTAGGAGCATATCCGGAACAAATGGCTGTCGCAAATGGAAAACTATATGTGGCTATCTCTAATTATGGTGCGGGTAATACTTTGGATGTCATTGATCTATCCTCTTTTACGAAAGAGAAGGAAATTGAAGTAGTGGTAAATCCGACTCAAATTATTGCGGATAAAAGAGGAGATTTGTTTGTTGTATCCTGGGGTAATTATAAGGATATAGATTATACATTACAAAAAGTAAATAGTTCTACCGGTGAAGTGGTTATTTTAGGGAATGCCTCTACGATGAGTATTTATGAGGATGAGGTTTATACTATATATTCTCCCTGGGGACAACCGGAAAAAATTCAGCTTGGTAAATACAATGCAGTAACCGGAGAACAACTCGAGACGAACTTTATCAAAGATGGTACATCTGTTGATTCTCCCTGGGGGATTGATGTTGATCCTTCTACCGGAGATATTTATCTTACCTCTTATGATTATTTGTCAACAAGTGATTTGTATGTTTTTTCAGCTGACGGAAAACTAAAAAAACAGCAGGATTTAGAGAGGTATGATGCTATTCAGGTATGTTTTAACATACAACCTAAATAATAATTTATGCGATTAACGATTCTATTACTCTTTATTTCCCTGGTTACGGCTTGTACGCAATCAGGGAATAAAACGGATTCCGGCGATACTATTTCTTCTGATTCCCTCTCCTATGCCGAAGGGATCCGGATGCTTCAATATGAGGGGTATAAAGTCGTTGAGGTAGTAGACCCGTGGAATAAGGAACGGTTATTACAGCAGTATATATTGGTGCCGCGTGGGAAAGAGGTACCGGAGGGGTTGCCACAAGGAACGGTGATACGTGTACCGCTGCAAAAGGTGGTAGTGTATACTTCGGTGCATGCTTCGATCATTGACCAGTTAGGAGAGGTGAACCGGATTGTGGGGGTCTGTGAACCTCAATATATGGATACTCCTTCTATTCAGGAAGGATTGGCGGCGGGACGGATCGCGGACCTGGGAGAAGCGACTGCACCTAATATTGAAAGAATCATTGATATTGGTGCTGAAGTAATCATTGCTTCCCCTTTCCAGAATATGGATTATGGAACAGCAGGTAAGCTGGGTATTCCTGTTATTGAAGCAGCGGATTATATGGAAACGTTTCCGCTCGGACGGGCGGAATGGATCCGGTTTTTCGGATTACTGTTCGGACGGGAACAACTGGCGGATGAATTATTCCGGGAAACTGAAACGAGTTATCTCTCTCTGAAAGAATTAGTGGCAAATGTAGAAAAACGTCCTACTGTATTTGCGGAAAAAAGGTATGGTTCTTTCTGGTATATCTCTGCCGGGGAGAGTTATACGGCTCATTTCTTTAGGGATGCCGGTGCTGACTATGTGTTCGCTTCCGTGCCGGGAGCCGGGAGTGAGCCGATGGCTTTTGAAACGGTACTGGATGAAGCGATAAATGCGGATTTCTGGTTGATGAAATATAATTTGGCCGGGGAACTTTCTTACAGGGATCTACGGACAGAATATACCCCCTACGAAAACTTTGATGCCTTTAAAAACCACCGTATTTTTACCTGTAATACAGGCAAAGTGCCTTATTATGAAGAATTTCCTCTCCATCCGGATTACTTGTTGAAGGACCTGATCCGTATTTTTCATCCGGAATTATTACCGGACTATAAACTACGGTATTATCAACCGATGGAGATCCGGTAAATATAGTATTAAAAGACAAACATGTTTCCACACTTGATGCGGGAACATGTTCGTCTTTTGTTTTGTGCTCTCTTTTGTTATTTTTCATACAGACTGCCTTTTACCCGGAAAGATTGTGTTATTTTTATGGCCGGAAATGTAAAAATAGTAACGCTATGATCTTTAATTTGAAAAACAGCTGTGTGTTAGTTTATCTGTGTTTGTGTGTCCAATACTCTTTAGGGAGTGTCTCTGTAGCGGATTCTCTGCTACATGTAATTCTCAATCAATATCATGTGGAAAAGTATGGTTTGTTGCTGGAAACCTACCCGGTCAATCCGGATCAGCAGGTTACGTATCTGGCGGAAGGATCGGAACAGAAAAAGGGACAGGAGGTTTCTTTTCTCTGGCCTTATTCCGGCATGCTTTCAGGATTGGTAGCTTTGTATGAAAAAACGGAAGACCCTAAATATCTAGCTCTGTTGGAGGACAGGATTCTGCCGGGACTGGAGTTGTATTGGGACCAGACCCGTACACCTTATTCTTACCAGAGTTATCCACTGTTTAACGGAGAGAGTGACCGGTTTTATGATGATAATGACTGGCTGGCGATTGATTTTTGTGATCTGTACCGGTTAACAGGCAGGAAAGAATATCTGGACAGGGCTATTGCTTTGTATGAGTATATTTACAGTGGTTGGGACGATTTGCTGGGAGGAGGTATTTATTGGTGTGAACAACAAAAAACCTCCAAAAATACCTGTTCCAATGCTCCGGCAGCTGTTCTTTCGTTGAAGTTGTATGAACTGACGGGACAGGAAACCTATCTGGAGAGAGCTAAAAAAACGTATGAGTGGACCCGTGAGTGGTTACGGGATCCGGCGGATAAGGTGTATTGGGACAACATAAACCTGAAAAAGGAAATTGGAAAAGCAAAATATACCTATAATAGCGGGCAGATGATCCAGGCGGGTGTCCTGCTGTATCAGGCCACCAAAGATCCCCTTTATTTACAGGATGCCCGTGAAACGGCAGCTGGAGCCTATGGATATTTTACACGAGTGAGGACAACGCCGCAGGGAGAAAAACTCTTTTATAGTAATATGCCCTGGTTTAATGTTATCTTGTTGCGTGGGTTGATTGCCTTATATGAGGTGGATAAAACGGATACCTATATCCAGACGATGAAAGAAAATGTCTTGTATGCCTGGGAATATACGCGGGATGAGAATGGACTGCTCGGAAATGACTGGACAGGAGAAAAAAACGGAAAATACAAGTGGCTATTGGATAATGCCTGTATGATTGAATTATATGCCTGTATGAGTGAGTTTTAATAAAAAAGAGTATTATTTTTTCCGGATATTTCTTTTTGAGGGGAATTTTCTTTATTTTTGAAGCGAACTAAAAACTTAACTTTATGGAAATAACCCTCTTTACCCCTTACCGGGTACTCATTCCGGTTTTTTTATCTTTTTGTTTTCCGGTCATTCTCCGGGCGCAGGTGGAAAGTCCTTCTGCCTGGGAGGTCTTTGTCGCTGATAAGGAGTTGAATAAAACTGTCCGGGATACGTTTCTGTGGCAGGGATTTGAAGGCCCGGGACCGGATGGCTGGGCTTTTCAGGCAAGTCCGGCGGAAAATGTTTCGGTTGTGGATGCTACCTCTTTAAAAATTAACGGACAACATGGACATGGTTCGTTGAAAGTGACAGGAAATACAACACTTACCTGGCAGGTAACCCATGAAGATAAATACCAAAAGTTGTATATAGCTGCACTGGTAGCAGGTAATAATCTAAAGAAAAATTCCCGTATAAAAGCAAGTAGTAACAACAGGAGCCAACCGGTGTTGGAACAGGTCTTTACGGTTACTTCTGATAATTACCGGTTTCATTTTTACGATGAAATATTCGGAGGGAATCTTGGCTATTATTTTAAGGACCGGTTTTATCAGGCGTTTGACCCGGTGGACCTGACGATTACTACGATGTACAACGAACCGGATGGATATTTTCTGCTGGATGAAGTAGTGGCTTATGGGACTATTGAACGCTATTCGTTGTTTACCGGCAGCGGAACCTGGGACCAGGAGGAACGATGGACTTTACTGCCTGCCTACAGGCAACGGCGGGCGTTGATCAGGGGAGAGATAGAGGTTACCGGGGAGACTAAATGCCGGGAAACGCATCTGGCAGACGGCCATCTTGTCGTCCGGCAGGAGGGGAGTTTGCAGACGGAACAAACGTTTTTGCATATACCCGGAGCAGAGGTCTATACACCTGGAATATTTCAAACAACCCAACAGGTAACCTGTTACCGGACCTTTCCCCATAAGGGAAGATGGTTCTTTATCTCTTTTCCGTTTGATGTTTACCGGGATGATGTGGACCCTGCATGTACTCTGGCGGATGACCAGCCTAACCAGGAGGGAGATTTCTATTATGTATTGGCCTATGATGGTACCAAACGGATGAATGATAACCGGGACCGGGGTAACTGGAAGGTCGTGCCGGCTAATTATCCTTCACACCTGCCTTTGTTTGAAAAAGGAAAAGGGTATCTGATTGCATTGGATGAGAAAGCGTCTATGGATAAGCTCTCTTTTTCTTCTCCGGCGGAGACCCGTTTGTTTTGGGAGAACCAGGCTTTTTCTATGACACTGGATATTCCGGTTAAGCCTGCTCATACCGCAACGGAAAACCATGGGTGGGTATTATGTGGGAATCCTTTTCCGGCTCCCATGGCAGTAAAGGATATACAGGTAAAAGGAACTGACAATTATTCCTTTTATTATTACGATGGTGTGGAATACACATGCCTTGATCCGGAAAGCGATGTATTGTTACCGGCTTTTTCTGCCTTCTTTGTAAAAGCAGATTCCTATTGTACCTTGTCTTTGCAACCCCTGCGGGAACCTTCTTCCGGACAGTTATTACCGGTGGACGGGAATAACCGGACAGTGAAAGAACCATCCGGTTCTGCGTATGGATATGCGGTTGAGAATGGAAATAGCCTTATGGGCCGGGTCCGGGGAAAACAATTGTATATAGATAATCCGGTCGCGGCGGGGGAAGTAGCGATCTATACCGTAAATGGAGGATGTGTATTGAAAAAGAATATTCCCAAAGGCAGCTCTTCGGTTGATTTACCATTTTCCAGAGGAATTTATCTGTTTATTGTGCAGGCAGGAGGAGAAGTAACCCAGGAAAAGTTCGTTTTGCACTAACTGGTTGAGTAAAATATGCTTACCTTTGTTTGATATTAAATAGTAGAATTTTATGAAAAGAATAAATATAACAACTCTTATTTTATTGATCTATATCGCCGTGATGGCTGTCATCAGCTGGCCTGGCAATAAACCGGAACCGGACTATATTCAATATTTCTCTATCATGGGGCTGTCTTTGGTGGTCATTATTGCCTTGCGTTTTGTACAAATCAAACGAATGAAAATCCGTGATAAATATAGGAAAGGAGACGATTCTTCTTCCTGACTTTTCTTATTCTTCTATACAGGTTATAAACATTTCGATTCTCCCCGTGGTTAATTCGGAAGATGGACAACGATCCAAAACCTGTAAAGAAAATGAGTGTACGTGAGCAATACTGGAAATATTCCTTAATAGGCATCGTGTTAGTTTTAGGTTATATCCTGTTCCGGGAGTTTATTCCTTATCTCGGAGGGATTCTGGGTGCCATTACTATTTATATTCTGGTCCGGAACCAGATGTTCTATCTGATAGAAAAAAAACATTGGGGGCGGGGCATCTCTGCTCTTCTTATTTTGCTGGAATCGATTTTGGTCTTTTTAATTCCTCTAAGTGGTGCTGTGTGGCTGTTTGTATCTAAGGTGCAGGATCTGAATCTGGACCCGAATGCCCTTATCCATGGAGTGGAACATATTGCAGATGTGATAGAAAAGAAGACTGGTTTTTATCTGTTGGAACAAAAAAACCTGGATGCTACGCTTGCGTTGATTCCGAAAGCCGGACAATACCTGATGGAAGGGATCAGTGGGTTCGGCATTAATGTTGCGATCCTGGTGCTGGTCCTTTATTTTATGCTGATCGGTGGAAGGGAGATGGAGGCGTATGTTTATAGTATTCTTCCTTTCAGTGATGAGAACAAAAAGCAAGTGATGGAGGAGATTAAAGTGATGGTGAAATCCAATGCCATAGGGATTCCCTTGTTGGCTATTATACAGGGGGTGATCGCTACTATCGGATATTTTATCTTTAAAGTTCCCACTCCTATTTTGTTTGGTTTGATTACGTGTGTAACTACCATTGTTCCGGTCATCGGAACGGCTCTGGTATGGGCTCCTCTTTGTATTTATATGGGAATATCAGGTCATTGGCTGAATGCGATCGGATTGGGAGTATATGCACTTATTGTGATCTCTAATGCTGATAATTTTATCCGTTTTATGTTGCAGAAGAAGCTGGCGGATATCCATCCGTTGATTACTATTTTCGGCGTTTTTATCGGGCTTTCTTTGTTTGGTTTTATTGGTGTAATTTTTGGACCTCTGTTACTCTCTTTCTTCCTGTTGTGTTTTAATTTCTTCAAACGTGAGTTTATTGAAGGCAAAGAGTTTAACGGGATAAACCTGGAAGGAATGAACCGGGATAAGCCAGAGGACCCTCTAACTCCCTGAGAGGTAAATTGCTGCAATTGCCGGCTTATTGTTACAACTGCTGGCGCGGAATTCCGGTTCCGTGCAAAAAAAATATTCGGGTTTATCGAAACAAATTGTAATTGAAAATCTGTGTTTGGTATGTATGCGGAATAGACACGGAACCGGAGTTCCGCGCCAGCAAAGTGATAACATTCCCCAGCGAGAGTTTAGGGGGTAGTGATTCGTGGGAGTTGCCTTTGGTTTAGTGGGTTTCCGGAGTTGGAGAAGGAGGGTCTGAGGCTACTTCTTTTTTCCCTTTTCCGAATAGGTTTTTTACTTTGGTAATGAAATTACCGAATCTCATGGCGATTTTTTGCTGGGTTTTGCTGATGCCTACGGATTCAATCAGGGCGGGCCGTAGTAACTGCCACAGGTAGTTAAAGGTAGAGTGATAGGGATCCCGGATAATGGTGTCAGAAGCCAGCCGGGGTTTTGAACGTGTTTTCCATGGATTATTGGGGTTGTTATCCCGTACGACTGCATTGGCCAGGAAGTTGAGAAACTTTTTATCCTTTTTTACCCCGTCTTTTATCTGGAAGATATTTACTTTTAATCCGTCATACAGGAATAACATATCAATTGAACCGCCTGCACTTCCTGCATCCATGACAAACCGGAAATCATTCAGGTGTCCCTCTTTTAATTCAGCGTCTGCCAACGGCCGGATTATTTCATTTAGTAACAGAAGATCCATATCAGGCAAGTGAGCCTGCAGAAGAAACCGGTCATTCAGTGAATCGACTGGAAGATACCAAATGGCATTGAAGTGACCCTGCCCATAGAGCTTGCCGTCGGCATCCAGCCGGATATATTGTTCCGGATGGGAGACGATATTTGTGAATCCGGTGAAAACGCCGTTTAGTTCAGTGAAGACCAGGCGGCCCGGCTCTATTTTGTTTTTGGCCAGTTCTTCGTAAATCACTCCAAAATTATTGACGGTTACTTTGTCAATATTAATAGGGAACGGAGCTTTTTGTAATCCTTGATAGATCATAGGTATCCAGCTGGGTGGAACATAGATCTGTTTGTTTTTGAAGTTTTGCAGCATAGGGTTATCAACAGTTACCTCCTTTATATATAATAAACTGTCAGAGAA
>JAJQES010000483.1 GCA_021201565.1 Tannerellaceae bacterium | reverse complement strand
GGGACGGCATAAATTACGATCTATTTATCTGTCACTATTTTATTATGCCGTGCTTTGGCTAAGGCCGATCTACGATTCAGCACTCCTTTTCTCTTATCATCTATTACCCAGGGCATTGCCCTGGGCTAACATAGAGCGTCCCTCCGGGACTTCATAAAAATCATAAAGGAGAATTTAACAGCCCTGCGGAACCCTGGAGCTGGAAACTGTTCCCGGCGGTTCGTATGTGCTCGCTGGCACGGAACCGGGGTTCCGCGCCAGCACGAGGCCAAAATGTGCCGTGCCTCCGTAGGTTACGGTTCCCGGCTTAGCCGTTCATATTCTTCCATCTTGGCCCGGCAGATGCGTACGGCGATGTCGCGGAGGCGTTCTACTTTGGGCAGGAGGAGGTCTATATCTTCCCGGGTCACCACAAACTTAGCGTTATAGCGTGCCTCCACATACGCCGCTTTCAGGAGTTTAAACAACCGTTTTTCCTCCGTTGTGTCCCGGGGAAATACCTGCGGCAGTTCCTCCGAATATTTACGGACCGAAGAGGCCAGCTTCGCCAGGTTGTGCTGTTTGTTATTCCGCAGCGTAAACACCAGCCGGATCGCATAGTAATAATTCTCACAGGTTTGGTGAAGGTGGAAAGAAGCCAGTCTGTATTCCTGGTCAGTATAATCATGCCTGGCACTCCGTAAAAAACTATTGGCCCACTCCATCTTCTCCTCAAAATACTCCTCCGCCTGTTGTTTGATCTCATCAAAGCGGAGCTTACGGCGGCGGGCCAGTTTAAAGCGCCCGCTGTCATAGAGGATCACCCCCTCCTGTTTGACCTGGGTATAAAAATAGCGTCCCTCCGATAGGTCTTTATTCAGTTTTTTTATATCATCATTGATAAACTCCACAGGCGTTTGCCTGTCCGGGTCCGTGTAATACAACTCATCCACCCGGTCCAGGATCTGCCCGGCTGCTTTGTCCGTGATCCCCGAAGTGGCCACCAGGATATCGTAATCACTCCGGTAACTGGTAGGGATACCAAACTCCACCCGTTCGTCGTAATCCACATACTCATTGCGGGCATAACTTCCGTACAGGACAATCAGTTCCGCCTCAGGCAGACGCTTGCGGATCATCTCCGTGAGTCTCCTCAGGTCATCCTGTTTCCGTTTGGGTAAGTAAGCAATTGATTTTTTCATGCCGGGCTGTTTTTATACTACAAAAATAGAAAGAAACCCCGAAAGATAACAACCTCTCCGGATAATTTATATATTTGTTTCCGGAAATATAAACAAATGTTTTTAATATTGATCCGGATATTTGGGCTCTCTATTCGTGTAAATAGCTGTTTTTGATCTGTGAAGCTGTATGGACAGAAACAAAGAAATGGATAGATAGCCCACTTTTCCGGCTATATTCCTGAGACAAATAACATACAGCATGATGAAAGAAGACAACAACTTTACCCCATTTACCCCCCTTGATCTCTTACAGATCATTCCTACCCTGTTGCAACTCCCCGAAGAGCAGCTCTACGCGTATCTGCTCGACTATCCCTGCACCGTCAGGTACCGGCACTACATCACCGGCGGTTATTGGGCGGAAGTACGGTGGGACTCCTTAGCCACCACCGTGAACTGCTGCTACATCCGCAGGAGCCGGTGCAGTTCCATCCATCTCCTGCCGGACCAGCCCGCCGGCCTGTTGCGCTACACCAACCTGCTGACCGAATATTATCCCTACGATCCCATCTTCCACATCTGGAGACTCCCTACCTGCCGCGCCCGTGTCCTCGAACAGGACGACGAACTCCTGCTGCTGTTTGCAGGATAAAATGGAATGTATATAGGTAGTCTCTAATATTATACACAAAGAACCGGAAGGCGTTGTACACTGGATTCCGGGATCGCTGCAACCCCGTCAGGGTTGCTGAGTGGTGGTATTCTTATCCCCGGGGTAGCCGCTTCGCCCGACCCCGGGCTATTGATCCATCCCTTCCGGGGATTTGCATACGTTCCCTTCCGGTTACATTCCTCTGTCCATGGCAACTAACCTCTTCCGTCCACTACTGACCGGCAGGGCTGTTAAGTTTTCCTTTCTGATTTGTAGTAAGTCCCGGAGGGACGTTCTATCCAGCCCGGTACACAGTGCCGGGTCACGGGTGAGGGGCCATGCGTCTCCGGGTCCCGTAGGGACGTTCTATCTTAGCCCAGGGCAACGCCCTGGGTTTGAATCCGTTAGTTTTGTTGAGTCCTGAAGGGACGGCATAAATTATAATCAATCTGTCGCTATTTTATTATGCCGTGCCTACAGCACTCCTTTTCTTCTTACTCTCTATTACCCAGGGCGTTGCCCTGGGCTAAGATAGGGCGTCCCTCCGGGACTTAAAACAATTGTCCATTGTCAACTGTCCATTGTCCATTGTCAATGAATGTTTCATCCGTGGCCCATCCCTTATCACCATGACTCAACACTGCCTACCGGGCTAACATAGGGCGTCCCTCCGGGACTTAAAACGGAGAATTTAACAGCCCCCGGTAAACCGGGAGGTACCACCTGCTACTGACCGGAAGATCCCCTCCGTACAAATTTTGCTGCCACCCTATTAAATTCCGTTTCTTCATCAAAGGAGCGGAAGTTTGTTACATTAAACCGTATTAACATGATTCTTTCGTAAATAAGCAGGGATTTGTCTTTCCGGGCTTTTGGATGAAGGAGGGGTTCCGTACCAGAATATAAAACAAAACGGAACGCGCATGCGAACCGGGACATTTTTATTCGCTGAGAAGCAGGCTGTGTACTTATTCCCTGAAAATTATCGTTATATTTGTAAACAAACCAAAAAAACAGATATATACTCATGTCGGAAGACCAGAAACGAATACTCGAAACCCAGTTGTGGGACATCGCGAACCTGCTGCGGGGTAAGATCAGTGCGGATGATTACCGGGATTATATCCTCGGATTTATTTTCTATAAGTACCTGTCGGAAAAACAATACCTCTATGCCAACGACCTGTTGGAAGGCGAGGAGGTGACCGACTATTCCCGGGTGACGGATCCGGAGACGCTGGAAGTAATCAAAGAGGAGTCACTGGCGAAATTGGGCTATTCCCTGGCGCCGGGCGACCTGTTTTCGGAGATTGCAAAGAAAGGGAATGCCAATCAGGAAGAGTCGGATAATTATATCCTCGACGACCTGCAACGCATCCTCAACCACATTGAACAAAGTACCATGGGGACGGAGTCGGAGGATGACTTCAATGCCCTCTTTGAAGATATTGACCTCAATTCCACCAAGATCGGGCGGAGTCCGCAGGCACGCAACGAGGTGATCGTGAAGATCCTGAACTCATTAGATAAAATAGATTTCAAACTGCGGGATATTGAATCCGATGTGTTGGGAGATGCCTACGAATACCTGATCTCTAAATTCGCGGCCGGAGCCGGAAAGTCGGCTGGGGAGTTCTACACCCCTCAACAGGTGTCGAAGATCCTGGCGAAGATTGTCACCATCGGGAAGGAACGGCTGAAATCGGTCTACGATCCTACCTGTGGTTCCGGTTCGTTGCTATTACGCGTCGCCAAAGAGGTGGAAGTAAGTGAGTTTGCCGGGCAGGAGCTGAACCGTACCACCTACAACTTAGCCCGGATGAACATGATCCTGCACGATGTGCATTTCCGGGAGTTTGACATCCGCCACGAAGATACGCTGGAGAATCCGCAGCATATCGACGAACGCTTTGAGGCAATCGTGGCCAATCCGCCTTTCTCGGCCCACTGGAAAGGCGATGATAATCCGCTGTACAGTTCCGATGAACGGTTTAGCCATTACGGCAAACTGGCTCCCAAAACAAAAGCCGACTACGCCTTTATCCAGCACATGATCTACCAACTGGCGGATAACGGCACGATGGCCTGTGTGGCTCCGCACGGGATCCTGTTCCGGGGCGCCGCCGAAGGGATGATTCGCAAATACCTGATCAAAGAACTCAATTATATAGATGCCGTGATCGGTTTACCTGCCAATATCTTCTACGGCACCTCCATCCCCACCTGTATCATTGTCATCAAGAAATGCCGCAAACCGGGGGATAGCGTCCTCTTTATAGATGCCAGCGGCGAAGGCCACTATATCAAAGAAGGCACCCAGAACGTTCTGCGGGACGAAGATGTGATGGACATCATCAATACCTACCGCAACCGGGAAGCCAAAGAGAAATACAGCAGTGTGGTAACATTGGAAGAGATCGCCGAAAACGATTACAACCTCAATATCCCCCGCTATGTAGATACCTTTGAGGAAGAAGAAGCGATTGACCTGGATGCCGTGGCGCAGGAAATAAAAACAATCGATACCGAACTGCAATCCGTAAACGCGGAAATCGCTGCCTTCTGTGCAGAGTTAAATATCTCAACCCCTTTTTAAGTCATGGCAGAAAAAACGTTACAACCCAAGTTGAGGTTTCCCGGGTTTGAGGGGGAGTGGGAAGAGAAGAAGTTAGGAGAAGTTTCTGATATATTAAGTGGAAAACGAATTCCTAAAGGAATGACTTTTTCAAGTCAAAAAACAAATAGAAGGTATATTACAGTATCTGATATGGGGGATTTATATGTTAATCCAGCTAATTTGCAATATATTGATGAAAATGTAGAAAAGCAGATTTATAAATATAAAGTTTTAGAAAATGATCTTATAATATCTGTGGCGGGAACTATTGGTAAAATTAATATTATTGATAAGTTAGTGTCAGGAGAGAATCTTACAGAGAATTGTAATAGACTTACTAATTTTAGAGATATTCATTATAAATATTTATACTATACTATGATTGGCGATACTTTTCAGTCAATTGTAAATAGTACTAAAACAGTTGGAACTCAACCTAAATTGGCTCTAACAAGAATTCGGGATTTTACTGCTTTTTTCCCTTCTTTCCAAGAGCAACAAAAAATAGCCTCCTTTCTTACTACGGTTGATAAACGTATAACACTCCTGACCCAAAAGAAAGAAAAACTGGAACAGTACAAAAAAGGAGTCATGCAAAAAATCTTCAATCGTGAAATACGGTTTAAAGATGAAAATGGGAATGACTTTCCAGAGTGGGAGAAAGTTTTATTTGGAGACCTTACTGTGAAGTTTTCAAATAAAAATAAGAAGTTAGTAAACGCTCCTGTTTATTCAGTAACAAATAGTAATGGATTTATTCTTCAATCTGACCAGTTTAGTCATCAGGTTGCAGGAAATGATTTAACAGGATATAAAATAGTTAAAAGAGGTGATTTTGCTTATAATCCTGCCAGAATAAATGTAGGTTCAATTGCCTATTTTAGAGATGAAATAGGAATAATAAGTTCTTTATATGTTTGTTTTAGAACAAACGAT
>JAJQES010000343.1 GCA_021201565.1 Tannerellaceae bacterium | reverse complement strand
ATACCCTGAGACAGCCTGTCAGCACGGCAAAATACAGGCTTTCATTGCTTTTGAGGGCGGAATCAAACATCGAGCGGATAATATGGATCATCTCTCTGTAGTAGCCATTCTCATTCGCTTTTGCAAGCGGCACGTCATACTCGTCGATCAGGATGATGACCTTTTGACCGTAATGTTTTTGCAGGAGCATGGATAATGTATTCAGGCTTGCTGTTACCACGGCTTCAGGGAAAGAAAATACGCCCTGATTTGACCTGTCAGATCGGATCAGCTGACGATATAAATCTTTCTCATCCTCATTCAGGCGGGTACTGTCAAGGAGGAACCGAAAACGCAGAGCCTCTTTCCCGATGATTGTACACAATTCGGGCATTGCCTTGTCGAAGCTGCCTGCGTACGCGGTTTTCAAGCTGATGTAAACCACCGGATACTGTCCCAGGTGCTCTTCACATAGCTTCGTCTCCCGGGAAATTGCCAGGCCGTCGAACAGTTTTTTATCTGTCCCCACTTCAAAGAAGTGTTTGAGCATGCTCATGTTAAGGCTTTTACCGAACCGCCGCGGGCGGGTAAAGAGGTTTACTTTACCCCAGTTTCCCAGGAGTTCCTTTATCATCCCGGTCTTATCAATATAATAAAAATTCTGAGTTATAATTTCCCGAAAATCATCAATGCCTATGGGTATTTTTAAATTTTCCATGCTGCCACCTCTTTCATAGCGATGAACCATGGGGAGCGTATACTCCCATGTCGGATTATCTATGACTGAGTGTAACATATCCTGTTTTTATTCACAAGGACATTTTCCCGGAAGCTTTCGTAAGAATACAGATCGATGCAGACATGAAAGCGCCTGCGCGAATTCGGCAAGGAAATGCGGCATGGCGGTGTCCTCTTTTCGGTATCGGGCTGAGAGGTATGAGGGGGTGTAATGACACAAAGGTATCGCAGAAATGTTCTTCCCGGTTTCAAGGAAAAAAGAAATATTGTGGTTTTGTTGGTGTATGAGTTTATGAAGATATGCAGATTTTCGTAGTTAAATCGTTGGGAAGGTGTACCTTTCTGTATTGGTTCAATATCCTTTAGTACACATCCAATCGTTTGTAATTTTAACACACGATATAGTGAAATACAAGAACCTGCTTTAAGAAAATTCAGAAAATTCGGCTGACTGATGCAGAAAAAATTCGTCAGAAAGGTACACGTTCCTGTAGTATCTGTTAGTGCAATGTTTTCGAAACTTGACGTGATGACTATGTCAGGCGGGGTTTGACAGAGATGATATTTTTTTGTTTTGCAATTTACAACCTAATTTAATTTTGTGACAAACAATATACGGGAGAGCCAGTTGATTTACTGCATAGGCGGTTTTGTGTTGGTTCCTGTTGTCAGAGACTGGCCGGCCAAATCACTGCTGGTTCACAGAGTGAGCAGCTCCGGATCAGAGTTTAAGCTCATAAATGTTAATCATCCCGAGATAGCTAAGGTTATTGCAAAGTTTCTCGAAATGATATGAGACAAACAGTGGTAAAAGATTGAGGGGTGATGCTGATATTGAATATTTAGTGTTTTTGGCGGTGGGACATGATCCTGTGTGGGACATGTTCTTTTACTAGACATGATCTCTCATTAGCGGAGCAGCCAGAGAGATAGCAGATACTGTTGGGTACACAGGAAGGAGATGAGGCTGAAAGTTGTTCATATTTGCGGCATGGCCGCAGGACTGTGATGAGTTGTTATAGGGCTATATAAGAGGTATCTGAAAGTGCTTTATTATATAGATGGACTGTGCTCATCAGGGCGAAGAACTTATTTGAGCGGTTACGCTCTACTGAGCAGTAATGCTCAACCGGGCAGTATTGTTCTACTGAGCAGGAAGTCTACAAGGGCGAAGAGCCTATACGAACAGTAATGCTCAACCGGGCAGTAATGCTCAAGAAATTTTATGATTGGAGGAATGAAAAGAATGACTAAGAAAAAGTCAAAACGTCTGTTGTGCCTGGTTCTGGCGTTGACGTTGGTGTTCGCGTTTAATATTACACCTGCGTTTGCTTTTACTGACGCTGCTGCTGTTGCCGGATCAGAGGTTACGGATGACGGCACTGACGACACAACTGAGCTTAATACTACGTCAGTTACTACGTCAGGTAGTGTTGCGTCTATCGGTGACACTACATATGAAACGCTTGCGGAGGCGTTTGCGGCGGCAACCTCGGGAAACACTATTAAACTGCTATCTGATGTGACGGTTTCTAATGCTACATACAATGGAAGCGGTTTATATCAGGCAAGCAGCGATATTACGCTTGATCTGAACGAGTACAGCTTGACCGTGGACACTACTCGTGTCTTTGGCGTTCTGGATGGCGGTTCGTTAACCGTTAAGAACGGAACTGTGAGCATTGCAAGCGGCACATCTGCATCCGCTACTCAGTTCGTTATTTTGAGAGGAACTTGCAGTTTTACTGCTGAAAATGTAACATTTGACAGCAACAGTGTAAGCGGCAATTTCATTCAGACTGCATCCGGCTGTGAGGCAACTATTGCATTGACTGACTGTACAATTACTAATGTAACTACTACGGTTGTTTATGATGCCGACGGAAAATCAGGTGTTACTCTGACCGACTGCAGTTACAGTGTGGTTCCGGTTGTCTGCCCGACCACTTTAGAAGACTACAGCTATACAATCGTTCTTAACGAAGAACTTGCCTCAGGCAACTACGAAGAATGTGGAACACTCTATTTCGATTATGTTGTAAATAACGGCGGGAGCATTGATGTTTCAGCAATAACTCTTAACTCAAAATACGGCGCAAGTCTCACAGTAAACGAGAGCGGAACTGTCAAGGGAGCTGTAACTGTTGCAAGCGGAACATCAATGACTGTCAATGGCGGAACAGTTGAAGGTTCGGTTAAATCTGCCGGCACATTCACGATGACGAGCGGAACCGTGAGTGGATCAGGCTCACAGGTCGTATATGTAACAGGAGGCAGTGTTGCTATTTCCGGCGGTGAAATCAAAAATACTGCTGAAAGTGGGAATGCCCGTGGTTTAGTATTTGAAACAGATGCGACGGTCTCCGGAACAATTACCGGAGGTATGTTCACCGGCGTTGACATCGCCCTTATTGCTCGTTCAAGCGTCAATAACAGTGTAACAATCAGCGGTGGTACTTATACGGCGACGAAAGGTATAAATTTAGTAGCCAACATTCTTGCAAATAATTATGGCGTTTATGATACAGCTGGTACTGAGTTGAGTTCGAGCGGTAATTACTACATATCTTCGCTTGATGACAAGACAGTAGTTGTTGATATTGCTTCTTCCGCAAGAGTTGCTTCAGTAACAAGCGATGAGACGACAACATATTATTTGACCCTTGCCGATGCGGTTGCGACGGCAACCAGCGGAGACACGGTCACGCTTCTTGCAGATACAACCCTGACCGAGGATCTGACTATCTCGACTTCCATCACCCTGGCTCTCGGCGACTACACCATTAACACAGGGGGATATGTCACCTATATCTCCAATAATGCAACGGTTTCAATAACCGCTGACGACGGCGGCATTAAAAATATTGCAACTGCAACTGGCAAAACAGTCGCTGGTTATCATACCGTACTGTACGTTTACTCAGGCAGCACCCTGAATATAACCGGCGGCACTTATTCTACCTGCACTGCTTACCTCCTGGTGATCTCTGGCACAGCGACAATTGAAAACGCTGATTTGGTATCCACTCTCGATCAGACTCAGACTAATGCAGGCTACTCAAATAGCGCGGCTTTAGTTCAGGTTTCGGGCTCAAGTGCTGAATTAACATTCATCAGCGGATCCTTGAACGCTGGAACGTCCGAGGGCGATGCCGCTGACCTTTACGGAATCTATTTAGCTAACGGCGGAACAGTAATCCTTGGCGAAAAGGATGGAGACGACGAGAATCTCGTTATTGACAGCGCCAATGCAGCGATTAGTATGAATAACACTACCTCATATCCTGCATGCACTATCACCATCTACAGCGGTACTTACACTGTACACAAGGGCAGTTCTTCTCAGGAGCAGTTTGTATGTGTATTGTATCTCTCCGGCGACTGCGACGTAAATATCTCCGGCGGTACGTTTGCTAACAAGGCAAGTAGTTCCTCCTACTCGTCTGCATCAAGCTACAATACGAGTTACAACCATATTATCTCTATCCCGTACAGCAATACAGCAACGTCAGTTACTATCACCGGCGGTACATTTACCACTGACAGTGATGCAGAGGTCTTCTATATTGGAACCTCTACAGCATCCGGCAGCGGCACTTCTACAATAGCTCTCTCCGGCGGTACCTACTCAACAGCGGTAGCTGCGGAATACTGTGCAGACGGATATGTACCGACATCGTCAACAGACGAAGAGACAGGCCTGACAACATACGGTGTAACAGAGTTCTATCTCGGAGTTAGCAGTGACAGCAGTAAATCCGTATCTGCGTCAATTGCGTCCGGCTACGGCACAAGTACACTGTATGTCGGCGTAAGCGCATCGGATATCAGCAACTACTCAACAACCGCTTACCCCACCATGGGCCTGACATACACAGATGACGATGGTGAGGAACATACTTACATCTTCGCGGGATGGTATTCCTACAGTGATGACACTTATAGTGCAATGGAAGATTTCCCTGAATCAACTGAAGCTTATGCTAAGTTTGTGGATGCGGATGTGCTGACGGTAAAATGCATAGTATCGAGTGTAAATAGTGCAATTCGCTGGCGGTTCATGACTAGCTTGGACACGCTCTACTATAAAGCAGTCGGGTTTACAGTTACTGATAGCTCGGACAATGAAGTGACGCTTTCGAAAACATCGATTTCCAAGACCAGCTTGACGGTAACCTCTGTATCTCCCAGCATAAAAACGTTGGCGACTGATTTCAGCAGTGCTTCGACAAGAGTTGCAACGGCGTATTTCGATGATGCAGACAACACGACATCGGTTACCTATACTGTGACACCTTACTGGACGACTGGTGATGGAACAACTGTGACTGGCGAGACTGCGAGCTTTACATATACAGGAAATGTCGGAGCATTGACAGCTGACGGAACAGAAACGGAGGCGGCAGAATGAAATACGAAGAGTATGAAATGAAGTATATTCAGTTTGATGAAAATGATGTTTTCGCTAGTTGGCTCGAAGATAGCGGAGAAAATATGGAAGTAGAGAGCGTAAATCCAGGAAATACCGACAAATAAAAACATCAGATTGAAAGCATAACGGTAAAATCCCCTGTGTCCAGTTGAAGCTGGCTGCAGGGGATTTGTATTATATGGTAAACACCTAACCCGGATAAACCGGAATAGCTTTGCAATCCTCTACTTTTCTGATATATT
>JAJQES010000314.1 GCA_021201565.1 Tannerellaceae bacterium | reverse complement strand
ATTCAATTTTCAGAAATCCATCAGAAGTATACAGTTCTTAGTAGAATATTTTTTGCATGATCTTATCAGTCGCTCCGGCATTCCGGTAGATATAGTCTCCGGCAATCCGGCCGGACTCTTGCAATAACTCATTATAGGTTAACAGGTCATTCATTTTTGCTTCAAATGCAGCAGCATTATCTATCGAAAAAGCACCGCCCAAAGCTATCAGATCACGGGCTTCTTTAAATTTATGGTAGTTAGGACCGAATAAAACCGGAATACCATATACGGCAGCTTCCGGAACATTATGGATTCCCACTCCAAAACCACCACCAATATAAGCCATATCGCCATAACGGTAAATAGAAGAAAGTAGGCCAAACCCATCCACAATAACACAATCCCGGCTCTGAATATTCGTTTCATTCACCTCAGATAACCGGATAGAAGGACGTTTTAGTAACGATTGAATATAGAGAAGATGTTCCCGGTGAATCTCATGGGGTGCGATCACCAAACGAATATCCGGATGTTGATTAAAATAAGAGATAAGAATTTCCTCATCCTGCGGCCAGGAACTACCAACCACTAATGTTTTTTGTCCTTTTTCTTTTCCGATATGGGTGAACCATTCAACGCCCGGAACATTCTTAGCCATTTTCAACACATCCAGTACACGGTCAAAGCGAGTATCACCACAAACCGTAACCTGGTTTACATCATATTCCGCCAGAAGGTTAAGGGAATCCTGATCCTGGACAAAAATATGTTTATAATAATGCAAAACCTTCCTGTAAGGAGCTCCATACCAACGGAAAAAAGGTTGTTGCTTCCGGAAAATAGCAGAAATAATATAAGTTGGGATATTCCGTTTATGAAGTTCGGTCAGATAATTGGCCCAGAATTCATATTTAATGAAAATAGCCATAACCGGATTAGAAAGGTTAAGGAATTTCTTCACTTTATACGGAGTATCAAAGGGAAGATAGCAGACCACATCCGCCCCTCCATAGTTTTTTCTCACTTCATAACCTGAAGGAGAAAAAAAAGTAAGCAAAATCTTATATTCGGGATATTCCTTCTTTATTTTTTCCATCATAGGTCTGCCCTGCTCAAACTCTCCAAGTGAAGCCGCATGAAACCAGATATATCTGGCGTTAGGATCTATCTGTTGACGCAAAATCCCATTGGTTCTCCACTGCCCGTAACGCATCATCCGTGCTTTCCGGTGAAACGGATAAAGCAGTTCCACGCATAAGGCATATAAATGGATAAGAAGGGTATACATACAAATTACTTTAAGACATCAATGGCCTTCCGTATCCGGCTGATTGTTTCACTCTTTCCTAAAGTTTCTGTAATATCAAAGATATGGGGACCTTTAGGAGCTCCTACCAATGCCAGACGAGTAGCATTCATGATATTTCCTAAATGATATCCTTTATTTTCAATCCAGGTTTTTACGACCTCTTCTGTATGATGGGATTCAAAAGGTTCACATTCTTCCAGGACAGTAATCAGTTCACCCAGTTGCTCCGCCGAATCCGCTTTCCAGCGCTTCTTTACTGTTTTCTCATCGTAGGCATCAGGCGCAACAAAAAAGAAAGCCCCCTGTCCCCACATTTCCTGTACGAAATTAACGCGCTCCCTGATCAGAGAAGTCACTTTTTCTATATAGGAGAATTCTGCAGTGATCCCTTCTTTTTCCAATACCGGAACAAATAAGGCCGCGATTTCCCCATTTTCTTTTTTCTGGATATATGCATGGTTAAACCACTTCCCTTTTTCATAATCGAATTTGGCACCACTCTTACTACAACGTCCCAGATCAAACAAACGGATCAGCTCGTCCAGGCACATTATCTCCTGGTCGTTACCAGGATTCCATCCCAACAAAGCAAGAAAGTTCACGACAGCTTCCGGCAGATATCCACTCTCACGGTATCCGGAAGAAATCTCTCCGCTTTTCGGGTCTTTCCATTCCAGCGGGAAAACAGGAAATCCCAAGCGGTCCCCATCCCGTTTGCTTAATTTACCGTTTCCTTCCGGTTTCAACAACAAAGGTAAATGGGCAAACTGAGGCATCGTATCAGACCATCCCAGATAACGGTACAATAACACATGTAGCGGAGCACTCGGCAACCATTCTTCGCCCCGGATCACATGTGTAATCTCCATTAAATGATCATCCACAATATTCGCAAGGTGATACGTTGGAAGACCATCTGCCGATTTATAAATTACTTTATCATCTAAAACCGAGGAGTTAATAATGACATCTCCCCGGATCAAATCGTTTACATGAATATCTTCTCCTGGTTCTATTTTGATACGAACCACATATTTTTCTCCTTTTTCAATAAGGTTTTTTACCTCTTCCCCGGAAAGAGTGAGCGAGTTACGCATTTGCAAACGGGTAGAAGCATCATATTGGAAGTTTGCAATTCCGGTACGTTTGAGTTCCAACTCTTCCGGCGTATCAAAAGCAACATACGCCAGGTCATTTTCCAGTAATTGGTTTACATACTGCTTATAAATCTCCTTCCGTTCACTTTGACGGTAAGGGCCATAGTTTCCCCCAATTCCCACTCCTTCATCAAAAGGAAGACCCAACCAGGTTAATGCTTCTACAATATATTCTTCCGCACCCGGAACAAATCGTTGCGAGTCAGTATCTTCTATCCGGAGAATAAAATCTCCATTACGTTGTTTAGCAAATAAATAGTTGTATAATGCTGTCCGGACACCGCCAATATGCAACGGACCGGTAGGGCTGGGAGCAAAACGAACCCTTACTTTTCTTTGAGTCATAACCTTGCTGATTGTAATATTGCGGCAAAAGTAGCCTATTTTTTTTTCATAGTAAACTTTTTTCCGTACATTTCGCTTCTAAACGGTAGGTATAGATACAACTATGAAACTAAAGAAAGTAAGTCTACATGTCATTATATACTTTGTATTCATTGCATTAGTCATCGGATGGTTTTTCCCACGGGAAGGCAAATTCCGGTACCAGTTCAGTGAAGGGAAGCCCTGGCGCTATGAGTTATTAACTGCACCCAGTGATTTTCCGATCTACAAAACGGATGAAGAAGTTAAAGCCGAACGGGATTCCATCCTGAAAACATTCAGACCCTATTATGATCTGAATACAGCAATTGGGACGGAACAAATAGATAAACTGAGAGAGGCCTATAGATACAATATCAATCCGGATATAACGGCGACCTATATGCAATATATAGAGAATAGCCTCTCCCGGGTCTATAATATTGGAGTTGTCTCTGCCCAGGAATTGGAAAATCTGAATAAGAACAATTATGACATTGTTAATATTTTAGACAATACCGTTTCTGAAGTCCGTTATAAAAATGAATTTTTCACAGTCCGGACAGCTTATGAGTTCGTATTGGACAATGCGCCTACCTATCTGAAAAGAGAAACCCTTCAGGCATGCGATATCAACAATTATCTGACCGAAAATGTGTTCTTTAACAAAGAAAAATCCGACATGGCCCGTGAAGAACTCATCCGGAGTGTTTCCCCTTCCAATGGGATGGTACAGGCCGGAGAACGTATAGTAGACCGGGGAGAGATCATAGACCATCATACCTATAATGTATTACGTTCTTTAAAGACAGTACACGAATCACGATCCGGAGGCATAAAACGCCAGCGGGTAATCACTGCCGGTGAATACATTCTTGTATTTGGTATCCTGCTCTGTTTCTGGTTATATCTTAAATCTTTCCGGCCACGCATATTAGCCAACCGTAAAAACTGTATTTTCCTTTTAAGTTGCATTCTGGTCAGTTGTCTGATCACAGAATTTTGCACACGCTACGGATTATTCAATGTCTATATACTCCCGTATGCGATTGTACCCATTGTCGTCCGGGTCTTCGTAGATTCCCGCACTTCACTATTTACCCATCTGGTGATTGTATTGATCTGCTCCATGATGGTTCCTTTTCCGCAGGAGTTCCTTTTTATGCAGATTGTCGCAGGGATGGTCGTGACCTTCAGTCTACGGGATCTGTCCGAACGGTCAGACCTGATCCGTTGCGCCTTCTATCTTTACCTTTCCTATGCGGTAAGCTATCTGAGTTTAACACTCTATAATGAAGGAGACTTCCATAAGATCAATTGGATGATGTTGCTTTATTTCGGTATCAATTTCATTCTATTGATGTTTACCTATATTCTTGTTTACATGCTGGAAAAAGTATTCGGATATGTATCCAGCATTACATTGGTAGAACTTTCCAACACCAATTCTCCTCTTCTGAAAAAACTTTCGGAATTAGCTCCTGCAACATTCCAGCATTCTCTCCAGGTCTCTATTCTGGCATCAGAAGCTGCCGCCCGGATCGGGGCAAACGCTCCATTGGTACGAACAGGTGCACTTTACCATGATATTGGGAAAATGGCTAATCCGGTCTTTTTTACCGAAAATCAGAAAAGTGTCAATCCGCACGACCAGTTATCTTTGGAAGAAAGTGCCCAGATCATTATCAACCATGTGACCGAAGGGGTGAAAATGGCAGAAAAAAATAAACTTCCACAGGAGATTATCAGTTTTATCCGTACCCATCACGGATCAGGTAAAACCCGTTATTTCTATAATACATTCAAAAACAAATATCCGGATAAAGAGATTGACGAGGCCAGGTTCACCTATCCGGGGCCCAATCCCTCCACAAAAGAGACTGCGATCCTGATGATGGCCGATGCGGTAGAGGCCGCTTCCCGTAGTTTGAAAGAGCATACAGAGGAAACAATCCGCGACCTGGTCAATAAAATTGTGGACGGACAGATTGCGGAAGGGTTAATGAAAAACACTCCGCTCACCTACCGGGATGTAGAAGAAATTAAAAACGTATTTGTAGAACGGTTAAAGATCATGTATCATACCCGGATCACCTATCCGGACCTGAAAAAATAATCCCCCTAACGGGGGATTTATTTTATTTTTTCCAATAACCCTTTACAGGAATCTTCCAATATATCCAACACCAGTTCAAAGCCGGAAGCACCGCCATAATAAGGATCGGGAACATAATCGTATGTTGAATGAGTCGCAAAATCCGTCATGCGGTATATCTTTTCCAGACTCTCCACATCCGGGGCCTTTCGCTTCAGATCTGCCACATTCTGGTCGTCCATCCCGATGATATAATCGAAGTCATAAAAATCGCTCATGCGGACAGGTCGTGAACGGGAATTCAGGATATATCCGCGCCGGCTTCCATGCTGACGCATCCGGGAATCCGGCAATTCCCCTTCATGATATCCCATCGTTCCTGCCGAATCAATCTCTATCCGGTCAGCGAGTCCGGCCTCCTCCACAAGCTTCCGCATGATCGCTTCGGCAGAGGGAGAGCGACAGATATTACCCAGACACACAAACAA
>JAJQES010000421.1 GCA_021201565.1 Tannerellaceae bacterium | reverse complement strand
TAATATTCCCCGTAAACTCCTTTTATCAAATAGAATAATAATTATCTTTGCGCGCTGATAAATGAAAGGTATGTGTTATTTCTCTATTTATATGTAATAAAAAACAAATGAAAAAGATTTTACTTATTTCTGTCCTTCTTGTGACAGTCTGTTTTGGGTATGCGCAAAATATCCAGCTACATTATGATTTTGGACGGACATTGTACGACAACGATATGGCCGGACGTCCGCTTCTAACCACCACCGTTGAAATGTTCAAACCGGACAAATGGGGTAGCACCTATTTCTTTGTGGATATGGATTATAAAAATGACGGGATCGCTTCTGCCTATTGGGAAATTTCCCGTGAATTACGCTTCTGGGATAATCCGTTTTCTGCACATATTGAGTACAACGGTGGCCTGATGAACTCTTTTTCTTATAATAATGCCTATCTGTTAGGAGCTACTTATACTTACAACAGTATCGATTTCAGCAAAGGATTCACTTTCACACCTATGTATAAATATATCCAGAAACATGCCAAACCGAATAGTTACCAGTTAACCGCTACGTGGTACCTTCATTTTGCCAAAAACGGCTTATGTACATTTAGTGGTTTCGCTGACTTCTGGCGGGAGAAGACCGCACAGGGATTACACATTTTCCTGTCGGAGCCTCAGTTATGGGTCAACCTGAATAAACTGGATGGTGTGGATGATGCTTTTAAATTAAGTGTGGGTACGGAAGTAAAATTGAGAAACAATTTCGGGGGGTTGGAAGGTTTTTATTGTGTGCCTACGCTGGCTATTAAATGGACATTCAATTAATACACCGATATGCTAAAAAAACTACTGGGGTTTGATGCCTCTACGATGAATCTCCGCACCGAATTCATCGCGGGATTGACTACTTTCCTGACCATGAGTTATATCCTGGCTGTAAATCCGGATATACTGAGTGCCGCCGGAATGGATAAGGGATCTGTTTTTACAGCCACTGCGCTTTCGTCGGCAATCGCCACTATTCTACTGGCTTTTATGGCAAAATTGCCTTTTGCCCAGGCACCCAGTATGGGGATCAATGCTTTTTTTGCCTTTACATTGGTGAATGGTATGGGATACAGTTGGGAAACTGCCCTGGCCGCCGTATTTGTAGAAGGGGTGATCTTTATGTTACTTACCGTGTTCAATGTGCGGGAAAAGATTGTGGATAGTATTCCCCTCAATCTCCGTTTTGCTATTTCCGTAGGTATCGGGATGTTCATTGCCTTTATCGGACTAAAGAATGCAGGGATCATCGTGGAGAATCCGGCGACTCTCGTTGCACTCGGACCATTTACCAAATTCTCATTGCTGGCTATTTTCGGTATCCTGATCAGTGCGGCTATGATGTGGAAACGGATCAAAGGTGCCCTGTTCTATGGCATTCTGATCTGTACGGTTATCGGCGTTTGTATCGGTGTAACGGAACTGCCGGCCAACTTCTCGCCGGTATCCATGCCGCAGTCGATGGCACCTACATTCCTGAAATTTAATTTCATGGAACTATTGAACCTCGATATGGTAATTATCGTTCTGGTACTGGTATTTATGGACATATTCAATACCATCGGCACTCTGGTAGGTGCAGCAGCCCAGGCCGGTATGATGGATAAAAACGGCAAAGTACTCCACATGAAAGAGGCTTTGATGGCCGATGCGATCGGTACTACAGTCGGAGCTATGTTCGGAACTTCTACTGTAACTACATACGTAGAAAGTACAGCCGGTATTGCCGAAGGAGGCCGTTCGGGTGTAACCGCACTCGTGACCGGCTTCTTTTTCTTCCTGGCCTTGTTCTTCTCTCCGTTATTCCTATTGGTTCCCGGAGCAGCAACCACAGGGGCCTTAGTCATCGTAGGAGTACTAATGGTACAGGCAGTAAAAGACATAAACTTCCAGGATATGTCTGAAGCCCTCCCCGCCTTTATTACCATTTTAGGAATGGTTCTTACTTATTCGATTGCAGAAGGGATTGCCCTGGGATTGATCAGTTATACCCTGATACGAATCCTGACCGGACAATTCAGAAAAGTATCCGTCACACTCTATATACTGACGGCATTGTTCATTCTAAGGTATATATCAGATCAGTTGTTTTGAGCGAACAGGATCATACTTTTATTGAATAAGAACCGTATCCTGTTCCCCGGCTTGACCGGGGACCGCAAAAGAGCAGTATTTATCATATTATAATTGTAACTAACACTTGGTTCAATGCGGTCCCCGGTCAGGCCGGGGAACAGGGTGGTTCTTTTGTTACTTATCAAAAAAACTGCCGGTTTGTTTTACTTCTTCCTCTTTTTTACTGATAAGTAAAGTAAGTTCTTCCACTATCTCCGGATACTTTTCTGACAAATCATATTTCTCGGAAGGGTCTTCATAAAGGTCAAATAACAGGGGAAGTTTACCGTTAAAATAATCAACCCCTAACTGGCTGTATGTTTTTACATGTAACTTCCATTTGCCTTTTCGTACAGCCATCAATTGATGCTCTATACCATAATAAAAGAAGGGTGTCTCCTCTTTGGGGGCTACATCCGTATATCCCAGGTAAGAAGAAATATCACAACCATCAATCGCCCGGCCGGAAGGTATGTTTCCTCCTCCCATCCGGACAGAAGTGGCAAATACATCCATCGCGGTTATCACTTCTTCATTGACCTGACCACTCAATCGTCCCGGCCAACTGACAAAACAGGGAACCCGTACACCGCCTTCCCAGGTACTTCCTTTTCCATCCCGGAATAATCCGGCGGACCCGCCTTCTTCATTTTTTAATACCCAGGGACCATTGTCACTCATAAACCAGACAATGGTATTTTCCTCAATCCCTGCTTCCCGCAGTGCGGTTAAAATCTCTCCCACTCCCCAGTCAATCTCCTCTACGGCATCTCCATAAAGGCCTCGTTTAGAGCGTCCGATAAATGCCTTTCCCGGAAACAACGGGACATGGGGCATCGGATACGGCACATAGAGGAAAAACGGGTTACTTTTATTTTTATGTATAAACGCAACCGATTCTTTGGTGTACAACTCTGTCAGCAAAGATTGATCCGGATTGAGGGCAAGCGTATCATTTCCCGACATCAAAGCAATATCCGGGTGCTTGGGAGGCAACATATCATTACTATACGGGAACCCGATCCATTCATCAAAGCCGTTTTGTAAAGGAAGGTACTCTCTCTTTGTACTCCCCAGATGCCATTTACCAAACATGCCGGTCGCATATCCCTGCTCTTTCAATGCCTCAGCCAGGGTGATCTCATCGGGGTGTATTCCTCTTTCGGAATCAGGATTTAATACCCACCGGAAACCGGCCCGTGGCGGATACCGCCCGGTCAGCAGGGCATAACGACTGGCGGTAGAAGCAGGTGAAGCGCTATAATAGTTGGTAAACCGCATGCCTTCAAGTGCCATCCGGTCCAGATGAGGCGTTTTAATATCCGGATGGCCGGTCACTCCGATATCCCCGTACCCCAGATCATCACAATAAATGATTACGATATTGGGCTTAACAGGATGATCCGGATCCTGGGCAACAGCCGGCACACAGGAAAGTAGAGCCAGGGATACAATTGTTTTTTGCCTGTATTCAGATTTCATATTCAGCATTCTTTTTATCCTTCAACGCAGGAAGCAGACTGTCCGGTCCCAAAAGAGACGGTGATCTGCTTCCCTGATTGTTTCATTAATTCTGGTTGCTGCCTGTGTAATCAATCCAGCCCGGATTCTGTCCCAGGTTAGGATTCAGTATCTGTTCCTGAATAGGAATAGGTTCGAGGTAATATTTCTCTAACCAACCAGCCGGTTTCCCAAAGAAAACCACATTCCCTTCAGCCGCACCATCCAACAGCGTTAGACTATTATCATAATCGCTGTTTTTCACCTTTACACCCAGCGCCTGCTCATCCACATAATGGCCTTTCTTCCAACGCTTCAGGTCATTGAAGCGGAAACCATCCCCCATCAGTTCTACACGTCTTTCACGACGGATTTCCCACAAAACCGGATCTACTGTCTGGTCACGAACCGGATCGAAAGCAGCATCTACCTCTGCCAGGTTCAGATGTGGAATTCCTACACGGTCACGTAGTTTATTGATCGTTTTATTGGCCACAGACTGGTCAAACTTACCCATTTCAAACATAGCTTCCGCATAGTTCACTAAGATCTCCCCCATACGGAACACCGGATAGTTTTGAATAGAGGCGCGTAACGCCATATCATCCTCATAGCGGTTATAATATTTCCAATAATAATATCCCAGTTCCGACACTATAAACCCTTGTCCGTTAGGGAAATTACGGAAGTGAGGAGACATACAGGTCAGGTAGCCGGCAAAGTTCCGGGCCGGCAGATATTTTCTTTCCGGTGTAGTGATCGTTTCCATCATATCGATGTATTCGCGATCCAGCGGGTCACCGGTATGTTCCCATTGATCATCATTCATGGATGTTCCGGCAGGCCCTGTAATATTGATCTTATAAGGAGGCATAACCGTATAATACAAACGGCGGTCGCGGTTACGGAATTCCAGATACATATTCTCATCTCCTTCATACACAGTACTGCTGCCAAC
Source organism: Tannerellaceae bacterium (assembly GCA_021201565.1). Taxonomy (GTDB): domain Bacteria; phylum Bacteroidota; class Bacteroidia; order Bacteroidales; family Tannerellaceae; genus UBA4116. Next base: position 847 of record JAJQES010000421.1, on the reverse strand, counting down.
CGGCTTCCCATCTGTACAAAGATAACTCTCTACTGCATTTTTAGTCAGGTCATAATACCACGCTGATGTACGCACTACCCGGCCGATGCTATGGGCCGCATCAGTCACGGTTTTACTGTATTTACGGGCCAGAATGACACCGGTTGTAACTCCGACCGGGAGATCTTCCGAATTATACAAATCATCATAATTTGACATCACAGAAGGAAAACTATCCATCAACTTTTCCGAAGCAGTTATACTGGCATTCAAATAAAGTTCGGCATCTGCCAGGCCGTGGTATTTACGCCAGGTCCCTTCAAACAAACCAAACCGGGAGATAACAGCTCTGACTACATGCACATTCACAGTGTTATTTCCTTCACCCTCTTCTTTTATATGTGCTTCGGCCCATAACAGGTCATCCAACATATTTTTAGCGATCTCATCCCGTGGAGTTCTCTTTGCTGTATAAAGTTCGGTATCACTATCACCAATTACCTGATCTACCCAGATCACATCTCCATACCGGGTAATCAAATCATAATAACGGAATGCGCGGAAAAAGAGACCTACAGCCTTCCAATGTTCCTTTTCCACTTCCGACATACTCGCACCGTCCACATTTTGTAACATGATATTTACCCGCCGGATAAATGTATAGGCATTCGTATAATCAGGGTCAGTTGATGGTTCCGTTTTCAGTTGATATTTATATTTGGATTGTTCGCCGGACTGGGATTTATTAAAATTATCCGTATCACATTCCGACTCATTATGTTTGGTAGTATAATTGCCGGCTTCGGAAGAAGTTCCGGTACGGAATCCTCCAAATGTAGAATACAACCCCCAGGCATAAGTCTGGAAG
>JAJQES010000223.1 GCA_021201565.1 Tannerellaceae bacterium | reverse complement strand
CATAAATTCCATTCTCTTTTTAAGATAAAAATCCCCTTGTCTCAAATTTTCTTCAAAATCTCGTTTTAATTGTTTGATTATCATTAAATAATCAATAGGGCTTGTCTCAATAATACAAGGCTGGTTTTATGGTCAATTTGGGATTAATCTCTAATTTTGACATATAGAAAATGAACAAAAAAGTGACCTTTTACACATTAGTATATTTATATATAGTAACCGTTTTGAATGAAAACAAAAAGCTGGTTTCTACGTTTAACCGTCTTAAACAAAAAGAAGTGAAAAAACCGTTTTAAATCAGACACAAGATTTTCTTAGGAATGGAATTTTAACTCAAAACCCTCACGTAAAAGTCTTCCCGGAACCGGGAAGACTTTTTTATTCCGGTGAATTCGTTATTTTGGGAATTTTATTGCCAGAAATTAAAGAAATGGTGTACCGGTCCATGTCCTTTGCCGATTTCATAGTGTGATCCTGCAAGGATGGCCTGTATCATATATTCTTTTGCTTTCTGTACGGCTTCATTTAAGGGTAGCCCATGAGCCAGGAACGAAGCGACGGCCGACGAGAAAGTACATCCCGTCCCATGGGTGTTTTGGGTGTACACCCGTTGAGAAGAGAGTTCCAGTATTTCATCCGTTTCGGCATTATAGAAAATATCGGTCAGAGTATCCCCGGTTAAATGGCCCGCTTTTAATAAAACAGATACCTGTCTGTCGAAGGAGAGTTCCTGCGCCAGTCCGGGCAGATCCGCCTGCCCGGCAATCTTTTTCCCTAACAGGATCTCAGCTTCCGGAATGTTGGGAGTGATCACACGTGCCAGGGGAATCAGTTCCTCTTTTAGGGTCCGGATGGCTTCATCCTGTAATAATTTATCACCTGAAGTCGCGACCATGACCGGGTCCAGTACCAGATTGGCAACCGGATAGTCAGACAGGGTTTCTTTGATTCCCCGGATCAGTTCTGAAGAGTGTAGCATGCCAATCTTGATCGCATCGGCTCCTATATCATCCAGTACGGAGCGGATTTGTCCGGTTACAAACGAGACCGGAACCGGATGGACTCCTGTGACTCCCACTGTATTTTCGTCTACCACAGCCACAATCACAGTAGCTCCATAGCAGCCACAGGCTGAAAACGTTTTCAGGTCTGCCTGGATACCGGCTCCTCCGCTGGGGTCGCTACCGGCTATACTAAGTGCTATTTTATATTTCATTTTTTGTTCTGTTTAATGATTTCCGACAGTTCATTTGCCGCTTTGCAGGGGTCAGGTGCAGACATGATTGCGGATACCACTGCAATACCGTTTGCTCCTGCCCGGAGAATCTCTCCGGCATTTTGCGGATGGATGCCGCCAATACCCACCGCCGGATGAACCGAAAGGGCTGTTAATTCCCTAACTCCTTCCAGGCCGAGTGCAGGTGCGGTGTCTGTTTTAGTATCAGTGGTAAAAACCGGAGAAAGACCAATATAATCGATGTCCCATAGGTTAGCCTCTTCGACATCTGCGCGGTTTTCAACCGAAAGTCCGATAATTTTGTCTCTGCCCAGGAGTTGCCGGGCAACCGGATAGGGAAGATCTTCCTGTCCGATGTGTAATCCGTCCGCGTCACAGGCCAGGGCAATGTCCAGGCGGTCATTGATAATCAGAGGGACTTTATAGAGAGCGAGCATCTGTTTTAACCGGACAGCTAATTCGTAAAATTCCCGGGAGGAAGCCTCTTTTTCCCTTAATTGCACGATCGTGACTCCACCCCGCACTGCCTCTTCTACCACTTGTTCCAGGGAACGTCCCAGGGATAACCGTCTGTCCGTTACCAGATAAAGCGAAAGATTTGTTTGTGGACCCATACAGTGTTTAACGAATAGTGGCCCGGATCGCTTCTTCATTCAGGTTATAGAGTTCGTCCAGAAAATTCATTTGTAAAGAACCGGTTCCGGCAGACCGGCCGGCTGCTCTTTCTCCGGCAATCCCCATCACATACATGGCATGTGTGGCCGCCAGAAAGGGGTCCGGGTTTACCGCGGCGAAGGCACCTGTGATAGCACTGGCTGTACATCCCATTCCGGTGACGCGGGGCATGAGGGCAGAACCATTCGCGACAGTATGAACCTCCTGTCCATTCGTAATATAATCGGTTTCTCCACTGATTACCACAGCCGCATTGGTTTGTACCGCCAGTTGCCGGGCCGATTCCAGTGCTTCGCCGGAGGCTGCCGTACTATCTACTCCTTTGGTGCGGGTCTGTACATTATAGAGAGCCATGATTTCCGAGGCATTTCCCCGGATGATGGTAGGGGCACAGCGTTCGATGATCTCTTTGCATACTTCATTCCGGTAAGCCGTTGCGCCGGCGCCAACCGGGTCAAAGATCACCGGCGTTTCTTTTTCCAGAGCTGTTTCACCGGCTACCAGCATCGCCTCTACCCAGGCCGGTTCGAGGGTTCCGATGTTTAGTACGACCGCAGAAGCCAGGCCTGCCATCTCCGCGGCCTCTTCCCTGGCATGCGCCATCACAGGAGAAGCCCCTATCGCCAGTAAAGCATTGGCGGTATTGTTCATAACGACGTAGTTGGTAATATTATGTATCAACGGTGAGTGTAGGCGGATAGCCTCCAGATCTCTTACAATTCCATCTATCTTTTCCATATTTTTCCGGATTCCATATATGTATATAACAAGTTTATCTCTTTTTATATACGCAAACTTAGAGAATATATTTCATAATTTCAGTACTTTTGTAAATCGAAATCTATCAGACCAGATCAAAGAAATGATATATCATATTACTAAGCCCCAGGCATCTGTCCGGGCCTCCATCCAACTACCGGCTTCAAAAAGCATCAGTAACAGGGTATTGATTTTGAATGCCCTGAGTTATAGCCATTATGAGATAAATAATCTTTCGGAAAGTGATGACACCTATGTGATGACACAGGCACTTACCTCCAATGGCAACTATTTTGATATCGGAGCAGCCGGTACCTCGATGCGTTTCCTGACGGCTTATCTTTCCAAAGTAATCGGAGAGTGGACCATCACAGGAACGGAGCGGATGAAGAAGCGGCCTATCCGTTTACTGGTAGATGCCTTGAACTCAGTAGGAGCCCGGATTGAATACCTGGAAAAAGAAGGATTTCCTCCTTTGCGGATTTGGGGTAGTGCGTTGCAGGGAGGAGAAATCTCTTTGTCCGGTGGAGTCAGTTCCCAGTATATCTCCGCTTTGCTAATGATAGCCCCTTATATGGAAAAAGGTTTGCATATCCATCTGGAAGGAACTGTTATCTCCCGTCCGTATATCCGGCTTACGCTGGCCCTTATGAAACAGTTTGGCGTATCAGCCGAATGGAAAGGGCAAACCATTCGTATACCTCCGCAGGAATATCAGCCAGTTCCTTTTACTGTGGAATCAGACTGGAGCGCGGCCTCTTACTGGTATGCCATAACCGCTTTCTCTCCGGGGGCGGTGGTTGAATTGCCTCATCTGTTTAGAAATAGTTTACAGGGGGATTCGGCAGGAGCGGATCTTTTTTCCCGCCTGGGAGTGATAACAGAGTTTGGGGAGACAGGAGTGACTCTGACCCATACAGGTGAGATCGTGGAAAGACTGGAGTATGATTTTGTCAATGAGCCGGACCTGGCCCAGACGTGTGTTGTGGCCTGTACCTTGATGAATATCCCTTTTCGTTTCACAGGGTTACAAACACTGAAAATCAAAGAGACGGACCGGCTTGAAGCGCTGAAAACAGAACTAAAGAAACTCGGTTACCTGGTCACAGATAGGGAGAATTGTATCCTGGAATGGAACGGAGAAAGATGTGAACCGGAACAGGATCCGGTTATTCAGACGTATGAAGACCACCGGATGGCCATGGCATTTGCCCCGGCCGCCCTTCTTTTGCCCCAGGGCATACGGATAGAGGATCCGGAAGTGGTTAGCAAGAGCTATCCCCGTTACTGGGAAGACCTCCAAACCGCCGGCTTCTTAATCAATGCACAATTGACAATTGACAATTGATAATTCTTATGTTTTATATTGTTATTGCGATTCTTATTCTTGGAGTTCTGGCGGCTATTGCCGGGTATTTCCGGAACCGGAAATTGCAGCGAATGCTGGAACGGGGAGAGATTTCTTCTTTACCGGAGCCCGGTGAGATACAGGAAGAGTGCTGCGGAGCCCATGAGGTATGTGAAAAAGATAGTTTGCTGGCTGCCGTTAGTAAAAAGATCGAGTATTATGATGACGAAGAACTGGACCGTTTCCGGGGAATAGCCGGAGATGCTTACGGAGAAGAGCAGGTAGAGGAGTTCCGGGAGGTCTTCTATACCTTACAGGAAGTAGATGTGGCCGGGTGGCTGCGGAGTCTGCAGTTACGGGGCATTGAATTGCCGGACAGATTAAAAGATGAGGCCTTTCTGGTTTTAGTGGAAAGGCGTATACATACATAAAAATGATAGATTTATTTCAATATACCTTTTTTCAATATGCGATACTGGGTAGTTTGCTGACAGCCATAGCCTGTGGAATTGTCGGTACCTATATTGTCTCGCGCCGTCTGGTGTTTATTTGTGGGGGCATTACCCATGCCTCATTTGGTGGGCTGGGGCTCGGATTTTACCTGGGGATGAATCCGATTCTTTCCGCGCTGGTTTTTTCGTTGCTTTCGGCGCTGGGAGTGGAATGGGTAAGTAAATCCCATCATGTGCGGGAAGATTCTGCTATTGCCGGCTTCTGGTCCTTAGGAATGGCATTGGGCGTGATCTTTATTTTTCTGACTCCGGGCTATGCACCTAATTTGTCCGCCTATCTTTTTGGGAATATCCTGATGATTTCCCGGACGGATATTATCTGGATTGGTGTACTCGCAGTGTTGGTAGTCCTGTTGTTTTGTTTTTTTCTTCGCCCTATTCTGTATACAGCATTTGACCGTGAGTTTGCCCTTACCCAGGGATTGCCGGTTAAATGGATTGAGTATGGCATGATGGTGTTGATTGCCACAACGATTGTTCTTTCTATCCGGTTGGTCGGGATCATGCTGCTGATGAGCCTGCTGACACTTCCCCAGATAACGGTCAACCTCTTTACGGCAGATTTTAAAAAGATCATTTGGGGGAGTATCGGGATCGGGTTTGCCGGTTGTATCGCAGGGTTATTCCTTTCCTATTCCCTGGATGTGCCCACCGGTGCCTGTATTATTCTCATCTTTGTGCTTCTTTTTTTATTGGCAAAAGCCTTTCTTTATTTTATCCGTAAATAATAAAACCGGGGGCGAATACGTTAGAAAGAGAAAGGTCATTTCTCATGAAGAACGTGCTTTCATTCTTTCTACTGGTTGGAGTGGTTACCGGATTGACTACCTGTCAGCCGCATCCGAATACCTCCCTGCGCCGTTTTTCATACGCTTTCCGGACACGTTATAATGTATATTACCTATATCTTATACACATCTGACGCTTCAGACGATATACTCTGAGTTGATCTACGTGGTCG
>JAJQES010000519.1 GCA_021201565.1 Tannerellaceae bacterium | reverse complement strand
TACAAAAAAAGTATCAGCTGAAAAAGAAATAACAGTTGAAGAAAAGCTTTCTACCCTGTATCAGCTTCAGACAATGATGACTGAGGTTGATAAGATTAAGACGCTTCGAGGTGAATTGCCTCTTGAAGTGCAGGATCTGGAAGATGAGATTGCAGGATTGGAAACTCGTCTACAGAATTACCAGACGGAGATTAAAGAATATGAAAGATCAGTCGTTGATCAAAAAAATAAGATCACAGATTCAACAGCTTTAATCGAACGGTATAAAGGCCAGTTGGACAATGTTCGTAACAACCGTGAATTTGACAACCTGACAAAAGAAATTGAATTCCAGGGATTGGAAATTGAGTTTGCTCAGAAGAAGATCCGTGAATTTGGTGATGCTGTTAATAACAAAAAAGCAGAAATTGACCGGTTGAGTGAAGTGCTGGATGGCCGTAAAGCGGATCTGGTGCAGAAAAGAAGCGAACTGGAAGAGATTGTATCTGAAACCAAGCAGGAAGAGGAGAAACTGCGTGAAAAAGCGAAAAAGCTGGAAGCCGGAGTAGAACCTCGTCTGTTGACTGCATTCAAACGGATCCGTAAAGGTGCCCGCAATGGTCTGGCTGTCGTTTATATCCAGCGTGATGCCTGTGGGGGATGCTTTAATAAAATCCCGCCCCAGAAACAGATGGATATTAAATTACGCAAAAAGATTATCGTTTGTGAATACTGTGGCCGTATTATGATCGACCCTGAACTGGCAGGCGTAGAAGATTGATTCTTTGTTTACATCATAATAAAAGAGGCTGGTTTCTACCAGCCTCTTTTTGTTTAATATCCGTAATTCTGTGTCATATTCGGATTGATTTCCAGTTCTGCGAGTGGAATAGGCCACAATTCGTTGATACCTCGTTTGAAGTTGGTTTTCTTATATATAAGATACCCTTCTTCGTCTGTTTCCATTTTGTATAACTCGTAGGCCGTGTCTTTATCTTTCGCAATTTTCATACCGGTAAACTGGCGGTTTTCTAATTCATCTGCGATCGTTCCCCAGCGTAACACGTCAAAATAACGAACTCCTTCAAAGGCCAGTTCTATCCGCCGTTCGCGGCGTACAATCTCCCGTAGTTTATCCGGATTGGTTTCTGTTACTATGGGCATTTCAGACCGTCGGCGGACCGGATTGATGGTAAGATCCAATAATCCCTGGTCAATTACATCTCCTGCTTCCAGACTGGCTTCCAGATAACTTAACAACACTTCCGCATACCGGATCAGACTGAAGTTGTTACCTGAATTATACAGGTCGGCATTCATATCCGGATCCATAAATTTCCGGATGGAATATCCGCTCCATTGAGTGTATTTATTTACTTCATCCGGAGCACCGGAATAGGGAGTAGAAATATAGGTTTCCCCCCGGAATGTAGTAACCCCATTGATCATAACCGTCTGGACAAGCCGCGGATCTCTGTTTTCGTAAGGATTGTCTTTATCATACAGTGGAGACTCTTCAATAGGAAGTCCATCTATGCAGAGGAACTCTTTTACAAATTCATTATAGGGTGAATATTGATGCCATCCTCCCCATTGTTCCGGAAATACATATACGGTAAAGACGTGTGCGTATGTATTTTCAGCATATTGGGTGGCGTAAATAAACTCCCGGCTGAACTGATTCCCTGAATAGAATAATTCTACCAAAGGAACCTGTTCGATGATATGAGCTTCCGAATCAATAATGGTTTTATAGGTGGCTGCCGCGTCAGCCCACTTTTTTTGTGCTAACTGTATTCTTCCTAATGAAGCTAAAGCGGCTCCGGCTGTAATCCGGCCGTTTTCACTATCACTTCGTGTCCAGGGCAGACCGGCAGCGGCTGCTTTTAATTCTGTCGCTGCAAACTCCCAAACCTCATTCTGAGGGGTTCGCATAATACTATTTGCTTCCTCTAAGGTGAGGTTTTTGGTGGTTAATGCTACATCTCCAAAATAGAGAGCCAGGTTCAGATAGGCATATGCCCGGAGTGTCCGGATCTCTCCTGTAAATTCAGCTTTTTTGGTAGCATCCATATCCACCTCATCAATATGTTCCAGGAAATTGTTGCAACGGGCAATTTTCTCATACGCCTGATTGTAATAGGCAGCAGTTACCCAGTTGGAGGAATTTAATTCTCCATTGGTCACTCCATCTGTTCTGGATTCTTTTTCGGAACCATTTCCCGCCATCAGATCCAGATAAATCACTCCATCCGGATTCCAGAAGCATTGCGAGCGCCATTCTCCTCCCACATTGTAACACCCTACTAATGCGAGATAAGCATCGTTTTCATTTTCCCAGAAGGTTCCATCGGATGGTTCGCTTAAGGGATTTTTATCGAAAAAATCTGAACATCCGGATAAAAAGAGCAGTATGCTGAATGCTACGGCTATGTTCTTTGTTGTTCTTGTGATATTCTTTTTCATAAATAAATCTTTTTAGTATGATTAGAACTTAAGATTGAGACCGAACGTATAGGTCGCTGTGATAGGATAGAAGTTTCCGGAACCGATTTCCGGGTCCCATCCCGGGTAAGAAGAGTTGATACAGAATAAATTCTGTCCACTAAAGAAGACTCTTAGTTGACTCAATCTGATCTTTTCCAATACAGTTTTGGGGAATGTATATCCAATCTGGATATTTTTCGCACGTAGAAAAGAAGCGTTTCTAAGCCAATAAGTAGAGGTTAGAATGGTGCCGGCATTGTCGTTGAGATCTGTTAGTTTCGGATAGATCGCATTGGGATCCGGATTTTCTTCGGTCCAGCGGTTATCAGCCTGCCAGCGCTGAATTTGCCCCCCATTATAGAAGGCATATCCCTGATAGCTTCCTAATCTTTGTTTATGCCCTCCTAATCCTTGTAACAGAATTAGGATATCGAATCCTTTATAGTCGGCAGTGAGGGTTAATCCGTACGTGAATTTAGGAGTGGTTGATCCCAGTATGGTACGGTCATTCGTGGCGTCTGTTACTCCATCTCCATTCAGGTCTTTGTATCTGACAAAGCCGGGTTGTGCTTCATAGGGTTGGGTAGCGTAACTGCCAATATCTGCCTGATTGATAAATAATCCATCTGCTACGTATCCATAAATAGCATTAATGGGTTGGCCAACAAACAGTCCTCTGTTAATATCTGCGGTAATACCACCACTCAGTTTTTCCACGCGGTTTTTTACATAAGAAAAGTTAGGAGAAATTCCTATGTTTACCTGTCCGGTCCGGGGTCTGTAAGAGAAGGCAACTTCAAACCCTCTGTTACTGACATCCGCATTGTTACTTTCAGAAGTAGATAATCCTAATACGGCAGAAGCTGTTGTACTATATAAAATATCAGTTGTTTTTTTATAAAAGTAATCCAGGGTAATATCAAATAAACCATTCAGAAATGAAAAATCAAGGCCTATATCTGTAATAGTAGTTGTTTCCCAGGAGATATCTTTATTGACATACCGGGTGGTTGCGAGTCCGGATGCGACCGTACCTCCAAAGGCATAATTCTCACTACTTAATACGCTTTGATAGGGATAATAACCAATATTCTGGTTCCCTAATTGTCCCCAGGAAACACGTAATTTCAGGTTATCGATCCATTCAGCATTGGCATTCTCACGGATAAAGTTTTCTTCCGAAATCCGCCATCCCAATGAAACAGAAGGAAACAATCCCCACCGGTTATCTTTTGGGAAACGGGAAGTCCCGTCATACCGGGCATTTACTTCGACCAGGTACCGGTCTTTATAGGAATAGTTAACACGGCCAAAAAACGAACGTAACCCGTATTCTCTTGCAGAACCTTCATTACTCATCCCGTCTTTACTTCCGGCGTCCAGTTCATAGAGGGCGTTATTCGGGAAGTTCTGACGGTATGCTTTGTTCCATTCCTGTTTATATTCTTCCTGTGAAATACCGAATAAAACTCCCAGTCCATGATCTCCGAATGTTTTATTGTAACGTGCCAGAGCCTGTAGCTGTACCAGATTGATAAATTCATTATCAATGTAAAGTTTATTGGGCGCGTAGGTTTTATATTCATCAAACTTTACTTTTGCGACAAAGTCTTTTTGTGACCGGTTGTAATGTTTGTAACCGGCCTTTCCACTGAGTGATAATCCCGGAATAATCTCCCATTCGAGTTCCGCACTTCCCATAAACTGGTTTTTCCGGTAGCTCATAAAGGATTCACTATCTACCCATGCTTCCGGTGAATAATTATCCTGATACCCATACGTGCCGTCTGATTTTTTTCCGGCGATATGAGGTCCTTCCCGTACGGCAAAATTGATCATATTAGTCATATCACCATCCCCGTGACGGGGTTCATATCTATTAGAGGTATATCCTCCAAGGCTGGTACGGAGTCGTAGATTGGTAAGTAACTGGTTATCCAGATTTAACTGAAAGTTGTATCTGTTATAATGGTTCCTTTCAACTACTCCGTCCTGATGCAGATAACCTACGGAAAACATATACTGACTCTTTTCATTTCCTCCGGTAAAACTGATGTTGTGGTTGGTCTGAAAACCGGAACCGGATGTCAACAGGTTTTTCAGATGAGGTACGTTCGGATAGTTATCAGGATCAGTCCCATTCCGGAAGAGTTCGATCTGTGCATCCGTATAGGTAGTTCCCCCTCCTGCGTTCCGGTCTGCTTCATTGCGTAATATGGCATATTCCCAGGATTCAACAAAATCAGGTAGTTCTGTTACTTTTTGCCATCCGAAATAGTTATCATAACTAATTTGCACTTTCCCCTGTCGTCCTCTTAAAGTTTCTACCAGAATAACTCCGTTTGCAGCCCGGGTTCCGTATATAGAGGCGGAGGCTGCATCTTTTAATACGGAAATAGACTTAATGTTGTTGGGGTCAATGTCATCTAATGACGCATCCATTCCATCAATCAATACCAATGGGTTAGAACCCGCATCAGAGAAGGTACCTAATCCCCGGATACGAATGGAAGTACCATCCGTACCGGGACGACTACTGGATTGGCTCACAGTTACCCCGGCAGCCAATCCGGAAAGAGCCTGGGAAGCCTGAGTGATAGGCCGGCTTTGCAGCAGGTCGGAATTTACACTTGAAACAGAACCGGTCAGGTTTACTTTTTTCTGGGTACCGTATCCGACAACGACAACCTCTTCGAGGTTTTTAGTATCTTCATTCAGCTGAACTGTGAACAGTGTCTGATTCGCAACCGGCAAAGTGACCGGTACATAACCGATATACGTGATTACTAATTCAGCCTGAGGAGAGACCGTAAGGGTGAACTGTCCGTCCAGATCGGTGATGGTGCCGTTGGTTGTTCCTTTTTCAGTAATATTGGCCCCGATAATGGGTTCTCCCATTGTATCCGTTATCACTCCGGATATTGTTTTGGAGGTCTGTTGTGGGATGCTGGTGAGTGCCAGTGAATTTTCAATTACATTGTTTGCATTTAACCGGGGATGTCCCAACAAAAATAAGATGAATAGGATAGGTGTAAATATCC
>JAJQES010000186.1 GCA_021201565.1 Tannerellaceae bacterium | reverse complement strand
TCCGAAGTGAACTCCGGCTTCTAATAACTGATCAAAATTAACTCTTGACATTATTGTTTTATTTTATCGTTTACTTTCTGTTTATAAATCAATTACCAGGTAGTTCTCCGACATGTCGGCATGCAAAAGAAATCCTGGTAATTTAGATACTAAACGCTTTTTCCTATCTGTAAGAAACTCACAAATAATAAGATTAACGTTTACTGAACTGGAATCTCTTACGAGCTTTCGGTTGTCCCGGTTTTTTACGCTCAACAGTACGCGGGTCACGTGTAACGAAACCTTCAGCTCTCAGAGCCGGTTTATCTTCCGCATTGATTTTGATCAAAGCACGGGCGATTGCCAGACGGGCTGCTTCTGATTGCCCCTTGAAGCCACCACCGTACAGATTGATACGGATATCGTATTTTTCAAGAACGTCCAGTTTCTGAAGCGGTTGTTTTACAACAAACTGCAGGATTGAAGAAGGAAAGTAATTTTCCAGATCACGTTTGTTAATAGTAATCTTTCCGGAACCTTCGCTAACATACACGCGAGCAACTGCGGCTTTACGTCTTCCTATTGCATTTACTACTTCCATTGTTATTATTTAAGTGAGTTTATATCAATTGACTTAGGTTGCTGAGCTTCGTGTTTGTGCTCTGTACCTGCATATACGTAAAGGTTACCCAGCAATTTGGCACCCAGACGATTTTTAGGTAACATACCCTTTACTACTTTTCTGAACAGGCGGTCTTCACCTTTTGCCATCAATGTGGCAGGTGTGTTCTCTCTCTGGCCACCGGGATATCCGGTATATCTCAAATAAATACGATCGTTCCATTTGTTTCCGGTCAGAACGATTTTGTCTGCATTGATGATAATAACATTATCACCACAGTCAACGTGCGGGGTGAAGTTTGGTTTGTACTTGCCACGCAGAAGCTTGGCAACTTTAGAACACAAACGTCCTAAATGTTGATCAGTTGCGTCTACCACAACCCATTCTTTATTAACAGTTGCCTTGTTTGCAGAAATGGTCTTGTAACTTAAAGTATCCACTGCTAAAAATTAATTTAATTAATAATACAAAAAACATTTATGCACATCCCTGCCTCGGACACATGATGCAACAATGTGCTAATAACTAAACTCTTAGTTAAACTTGATAATAATCGGCTTGCAAAGGTACTCCTTTTCTTTGAATTACAAAAATTTCCTTCTTTATTTTGTCCTTAAATCCTTAGAAAAGAGAGGCTGTTTACAAATTTTAGGTCACATTCATTAGAGAAATTATATTTTTTGTGAAAGGATTGTCCGCCGCATCCGTTATTCCTTCAGATGTCGTATCTTTATAGTCTCAAATCAGATAAGACATTCATTGATAATATATGGAACCATTCGTTCATCTACACGTCCATACCCAATACTCGTTATTGGATGGGCAAGCCTCTATTGACACGCTTATTGAAAAAGCGCAAAAAGATAATATGAAAGCAATTGCCGTAACTGATCACGGCAATATGTTCGGTATTAAAGAGTTCTACAATAAAGTAAAAAAGAAAAACAGTAAATACTTCGGCACGATCAAAGATTGCGAGAAAGAACTGAACGAACTGAACGACAAACATAATCCTACAGATGAGGACCGGGAGAGGATGAAAAAGCTTTCTGAAAAAATTGCAGAAGGCAAAGCGTCTCTGTTCAAACCTATTCTGGGATGTGAATGTTACTGTGCCCGTAACGGAAGAGCAAGCAAAGCCGGAAAAGAAGATATGAGCGGCTGGCACTTAATTGTGCTGGCCAAAAACCTGCAGGGATACAAGAACCTGATCAAAATGGTTTCCATCAGCTGGACAGAAGGTTTTTACGGGCGTCCCCGTATTGACAAGTCCCTGCTGGAAAAATACCATGAAGGATTAATAGTATGTTCTGCCTGCCTGGGGGGAGAAGTTCCCCAACACATTATGCGGGCACAGCTGGAAAAAGCAGAAGCTTCTATCCAATGGTTCAAAAACCTGTTTGGAGACGATTATTATATAGAGATCCAACGGCACCAGACAGATAAGCCGAATGCCGACCAGAATACTTATCAAAAACAGAAAGAGGTCAATGAAATCCTCATCCCGCTGGCACGGAAACACAATGTAAAGCTGATCGCCAGCAACGATGTGCACTTCGTAAACGAAGAAGACGCAGAGGCACACGACCGTCTGATATGCCTCAGTACCGGAAAAGATTTTGACGATCCCAACCGGATGCGTTATACCAAGCAGGAGTGGCTGAAAACAACCGCCGAAATGAACCAGATATTCGGTGATGTGCCGGATGCCCTCAGGAATACACTGGAAATCGCAGAAAAAGTAGAGTTCTTCTCTATTGACAATGGTCCCCTAATGCCCGACTTCCCCCTTCCGGAAGGTTTTGAAAATGACGATGATTACCTGCGCCATCTTACTTACGAAGGAGCTAAAAGAAAATACAAAGAACCGTTAAGCGATGAAGTAATTGAGCGGCTGGACTTTGAGTTAGGAACGGTAAAGCGTATGGGATTCCCGGGATACTTTCTTATTGTACAGGACTTCATCAACGAAGCCCGGAAAATGGGTGTATCCGTAGGGCCGGGACGTGGATCTGCTGCCGGGTCTGCAGTGGCTTACTGCTTAGGGATTACCGACATTGATCCCATCAAATATGACCTGCTGTTTGAACGTTTCCTGAATCCCGACCGTATTTCCATGCCTGATATTGATGTGGATTTCGATGATGATGGCCGGGGTGAGGTACTCAGATGGGTAACTGAGAAATATGGCCAGGAAAAGGTAGCCCATATCATAACTTACGGTACCATGGCCACCAAATCGGCCATTAAGGACGTTGCAAGGGTACAAAAACTGCCTCTGTCCGAATCCAACCGCCTGGCTAAACTGGTTCCGGATAAAATACCCGATGTAAAAAAAGTGAGCCTGCGGGCTGCCATTGAGTATGTACCTGAACTGAAAGAGGCAGCAGCTTCACCGGACCCCATCATGCGGGATACCTTAAAGTACGCCCAGATGCTGGAAGGAAATGTCCGCAATACCGGTGTACATGCCTGTGGGGTAATCATCGGTAAATATGATATTTCCGATGTCGTGCCTGTCAGTACGGCCAAAGATAAAGAGACCGGTGAAGAGATGCTGGTGACTCAATACGAAGGGTCTGTCATAGAGGAAACCGGACTGATTAAGATGGACTTTCTGGGATTAAAAACATTGTCTATCATCAAAGAAGCCGTCGAAAATGTATATCTGACAACAGGGCAAAAAATCGACATCAATACAGTTAGCCTGGAAGATCCGAAGACGTATGAACTCTATTGCCAGGGAAAAACAACCGGAACGTTCCAGTTTGAGTCTGCCGGCATGCAGAAATACCTGAAAGAACTGCAGCCCTCCAAATTCGAGGATCTCATTGCCATGAACGCTCTCTACCGCCCGGGCCCTATGGATTATATTCCTTCCTTTGTTGCCCGTAAACATGGCCGGGAAGAGATTCATTATGATATCCCTATTATGGAGCGTTATCTCCAGGACACCTACGGAATCACAGTCTACCAGGAACAGGTCATGCTTCTGTCACGTCTGCTGGCAAACTTTACCCGTGGTGAAAGTGATGCCTTGCGGAAAGCGATGGGGAAAAAGCTCATCGATAAAATGAATGAGCTGAAAGAGAAGTTCCTGAGCGGAGGTAAAGCGAACGGGCATGACCCCAAAATATTGAATAAGATTTGGAGTGACTGGGAGAAATTTGCCTCGTATGCATTTAATAAAAGTCATGCCACCTGCTATTCCTGGGTAGCTTACCAGACTGCTTACCTGAAAGCCAATTATCCTTCGGAATATATGGCCGCCGTACTCAGCCGGAGTTTATCGAACATTACAGATATCACCAAGTTCATGGACGAATGTAAAGCCATGAACATACAGGTCTTGGGTCCGGATGTGAATGAATCTATTCTGAAATTCAGCGTGAATAAAGAAGGAGACATCCGCTTTGGACTGGGAGCCATCAAAGGTGTAGGAGAGTCAGCCGTACTAAACATCATTGAAGAACGCAAAGCCAATGGCCCATTCCGGAACATCTTTGACTTCGTGGAGCGTGTCAGCCTGACAGCCTGTAATAAAAAGAATGTGGAAGCACTGGCACTGGCCGGCGCATTCGATAACTTCGGTATTCAACGGGAGCAGTTCTTTACCGACACAGGAAAAGGAGAGATCTTCCTGGAAACCCTGATGCGTTACGGAAGTAAATATCAGATGGATAAAACAACAGCTGCGAATTCATTATTCGGAGATGACAGCTTTGCCTCCATCGCTAAACCGGAAATCCCGGCCTGCCAGCGTTGGAGCGATCTGGAACGTCTGAACAAAGAAAAGGAACTGGTAGGGATCTATCTTTCTGCTCACCCACTGGATGAATACCGGATCATATTAAAATATGTATGCAATACCGGAATAGCGGAGATCAATGACTTGCCGGCTATTCAGGGAAGAGAAATCCTGATGGGGGGAATTGTAACCGAAGTACGCGAAGGGACTACCCGGAAGGGACATCCGTATGGGGTGATGAAGATTGAAGACTTTACCGGTAATACGGAAATTGCGCTGTTCGGGCAGGAGTATGTAGAATTTGGGAAATACTTCCGGCCCGGGATCTATCTGCTGATCAATGGACGGGTTGAAAACCACCGCTGGCGTGAAACCGAGCTGGAATTTAAAATCGGCATGATAAGGCTTCTTCAGGATGAGAAAGACAAAATGATCGATAAAATCAATATTACAGTTCCGATCCACGATCTGAATGAACCTATGATCAACGAATTATCGGTTCTCATAAAGAACAATCCGGGACAGAGCCTGTTATATTTCCGTGTAATAGATGGGGAACATCATGTTTCCCTTAATCTATTCTCTCAAAGTATCCGTTTAAACGTGACAAAAGAGCTGGTAGATTTTCTGGAAACGAATGATAATATCGATTTTAAAATCAATTAAATCTATTGGAGGACGTATAAAGAATTCGTACTTTTGACTCCGTTTTATAAAGATACAAACTTATAACTATTAATAATATGGCATTAGAAGTAACAGATAGCAATTTTGAAGAATTAGTAAACTCAGGCAAGCCAATGGTATTGGACTTTTGGGCAGAATGGTGTGGACCCTGCCGTATGGTTGGACCGGTCATTGAGGACCTGGCTAAGGAATATGCCGGAAGAGTAAATGTAGGTAAAATGGATGTGGACAACAACAACGATGTAGTATCACAATTCGGTATCCGCAATATTCCTACTGTTTTGTTCTTCAAAGATGGGAAAGTGGTCGATAAACAGGTAGGTGCCGCTCAGAAAGCTGCTTTTATTGATAAAGTAGAAGCGTTATTAAAATAACGGGATATTTATATTACAAGATAGAAAGGTCCGTGTAACTCTACATGGGCCTTTTATTTTTCATATTCCATGAAACAATCCAACCTTTTTATTCTGTTATAA
>JAJQES010000039.1 GCA_021201565.1 Tannerellaceae bacterium | reverse complement strand
GTTCTTATTATTTGGGGATAAACTGGTAATGCCAAGCTATACCTCCATTATCCACAACAAATTCAAGCTTATCTTCAGTCAGAGTAAGAATTCTAAACTCCGGATTCGATAATGCTTCTACATTCGGGATATAAGAAACAATTGTATTTTTCGGGAAAATGAGATATAACTGGTCCTCTCTCTCCTCAAAATAATAACTTACTGTCATCGGGTCGCACGGTGCGTCATAATCACCGTTATCTGTAAAATATTCCGGCTTATAACCACTTCCTTCATTGACATAGATCAGGCCATCTGGCCCCGGATCAAAAGTATATTTTCCAGTAATTGTAAAGGTCAATTCATCATCAGTCATACCCGTATCTGCTTTCTCATAAGGTCCGGCACTCCACCAATTTAAGCCCTCAGTACCAGAGTCACCACAACCTATATGCCCGGGTGATGCCATATCCCAAACCCAGGTTTTAGAACTACCGCCAGAAATGATAACCGCATTAGGATCGTCTTCTAATGATAAATCTTCATTTACGGTAAAGTCTTTTGTTACAGATCCCTCTGAAATACCATTGCTATTATATACTTTTACCTCTACGGTATATACACCGGCTTCTGCATACGTTTTAGAATAATCATTACCAACAACCTGAGAAATCTCTCCATCCTCACTAAATATCCAGATAGGTATAACCCCCTGGTTCTCTATTCTAAATGTAACTACATTTTTATTTCCAACCGTAATATTAATCTGAAGTTCAGACACTTTAGGCAAATCAGCCTCGGATGGATGGTCTACACTGTCCGGAGAACATGCTGCAAATAACAGACAAAATCCCAGAAAACCTACAAATCCGTTTAATATATGTTTCATTTCTATATTCATTTAGTATTAGACAATTAATATGGATTCTGAACTAAATTATCATCTGCATCCATCTCGCCCTGAGGAATGGGAAGATATTTTTTAGATTCGCTCCAGCTATTTGTGCGATATTTACCATCCGGAATCAATACAGATGAAGCTTTGCCAGTACGGATCAAATCCCAGTAACGTTTTCCCTCACCTACAAATTCCAGATGACGTTCTTCAATAATATTATCCAAGGTGGCTGAAACCGAAGCTAAACCAGCACGTGTACGAACTCTGTCCAGATAAGTCTGTGCACTACCTGATCCAGATGTGCCCTTTACCAGAAGTTCTGCTGCATTCAGTAATACTTCAGAAAAACGATACACACGAGTATTGTTATCATAATTCATGTCTGCATCTCCTACCTGATTTTTATTTCCATCTTTACGAGGTAAATACTTTCTCAGAAAATAACCTTCATCCTGATAACGAGGTTCATAAGAAGCTCCTGTCTCTGCTGAAAATGTCGCAAAATTCAATATTCCTCCATCTCGACGTTTATCAGCTGCATCATACATCATATAAGTAGTCTCACGAACAGGTTCAAATCCCCATCCTCCGTCAAAATAGGCATTATCAGTAAGATTATAAATCCCTATTAATTTAGGATAAACTGTTCCTCCGTCTGCAATTTGATTATTCCATCCACGGGCTCCATTTTCACTAAAATAAGTTATTTCATAAATCGACTCTTCACTCCATTCACCAGTAGCCTCCCATATATTGGCAAAGTCATCCATCAAGCCATATTGTCCGGATGAGATAATCTCTTCCATATATTTTAATGCAGTAGAATAACGGGATTCATCATTTTGATACATAACTATTTCAGCATACAACATATAAGCCATTGCTTTGGTAACGCGTCCATACCATTCCGGATCAGCTTTCATCGGAAGGCCTCCTGTTGCTATTGCTCCTTCCAAAGCAGTAATCATACTTTCATAGACTTCATCAGCTTTGTATTGTGGAGCCAGATAAGGGAATGTGAGATTTTGATCATAATAAGGTATATTTCCCCAGAATTTCCACAACCACTTATAATAAAATACCTGTAAGACCTTGGCTTCTGCCAGATATAATGCCTTATTGGTCTCCGAAATATCAGGTATACCATCCATATATTGGGCCACAATGTTACAACGGTTTACTCCTGAATAGAGAGCCGTCCATATACCATCCGGAAGAGAAGACGAAATAGAATTATAATTGAACATACGATGTAAAGCCAGCTGATCATTAGCGTCTGAACCACCAACATACACATCATCAGACATAATATCAGAAAGAAAAGCAGGTGTTGTATAGGCCCAGGCATAATCCAGCCATTGCAATGGATCATAAGCAGCAACTAATGCTTCAAAAATCCGCTCTTGCGAATTGTAGTATTCATCTACATATAACTGTGTAGGAGATTGCACATCTAAAAAACCTTCACCACAGGATGTAAACATATAAATTCCCAAGAAGGCACATACTATATTATAATATTTTTTCATAACTATATTCATTTAGAAAGAAACATTTAAACCAACAGAGAAAGTACGGGCCTGAGGATATACACCACGGTCAATACCTATAGAAGTACCTCCGGATGAGATTTCAGGATCAAATCCATCGTACTTTGTGAACGTAAATAAATTCTCTGCAGATACATAGACCCTTAGATTAGAAATCAACGCTTTCTTCACAATATTCCGTGGAATTGTATATCCTAATACCACATTCTTTACTCGCATATAGGATCCGTTTTTCACATACAAATCCGAAGAGAGCCAGTTTTCATTTTCATCTGAAAAAGAAAAACGAGGTATAGTGTTAGAAGTTCCTTCACCCGTCCAACGATTCAGCATATACTCCGGTAAATTTATATAGCTAATATCTGTACGACGTGTTGCATCATAAATATCGTTACCAATAGTACCCTGTAACATAACTGCCAAATCAAAATTTTTCCATTCAACATTCAGATGTAATCCATAGGTCCAGTCCGGCATTCCTTTTCCAATCCGGGTTCGGTCCGCAAGTGTAATAGTTCCATCTCCATTTATATCTACAAAACGAACGTCTCCGGGTTGTGCATTCGGTTGTATTAGATTACCCTCAGCATTGACATAAGAATGAACTTCTGCCCAATTCTGAAAAATTCCATCTGTTTTGTAACCATAAAAGAATGTAAACGGATTTCCATTCTCAGCACGGCTGATAGTCCCAACACTTTGGTAAGAATCATAATTAGTATACCCCTCTTCATTTCCTAAATTAATGAGATTATTCTTTAGATAGGATGCATTTCCTCCAATTCTGAAATTCCAGTCACTTACTTTAAATTTATAAGTTAATTCAAATTCAACTCCCTTATTTTCCATTTCTCCGACATTTCCCTTTGGTTTTGATTCACCCACATAAGAAGGGATAGGCATAGTCATAAGCATTCCATTAGTTTTCTTTCTATAATAATCAACTGTAAAAGTTAAAGAATTTCGTAAGAAACCAAAATCTAAACCTATATCAGTCTGTACCGATTCTTCCCATTTTAGGTCAGGATTTGAAAGGCCACTTGGCTTAGTTCCTGAATAAAGGTACCCGTTATTGTCTGTTCCAAACCAATGGTTATTGCCACCGGAAGTCAAGGCTACATAACTGAAAGCATCAATGCTTTCATTACCATTCTTCCCCCAGGAAGCGCGTAATTTCATAGACGTTAACCAATCCGGTCTTACTTCCATAAACTTCTCATTGGCAATATTCCATCCGGCAGATACGGAAGGGAATGTTGCAAAACGATTGTTTGTACCAAAATTAGATGATCCATCCCGGCGTACGGTTAATTGTAACATATAACGTTCCTGATAACTATAACTTAAGCGGGCAAATAATGAAGCTAACGCATGGGGAGTTTTACCTCCACCCCAGGAATTTCGGTCACCATTAATCTGCGAACCGGTTGTAAAGTTAATACTGGCTTTATCATCACGTTCTTCTATTAGTTTACGACTACTACCACCAACTTCCCATCCGCTTGATTTTTTTGCCGATTGTCCTAATAATACCTGAATATTATGACCTTTGAACTCCTTGTCATAGGTTAAAGTATTCTCCACCTGCCATTTAAACTCTCGGTTCATTTGTGACCATACAGAAGATTCATCCAGATTTTTATTAGACTCACCCAAATAATAGAGTGGTGTCCATCCGTCAGAACCCCAGAAGGCCAAATCCCCACCAAAAGAAGAGCGAAATTTAATGTTATCCCAAATAGTCAATTCTCCCCAGATGTTAGAAACCAGTTTATCTTCATTGGTCCACTCTCCGGGAAGAGATAATTGTGCTAATGGATTCGTAATTTCATTGTAGTCACCTCCGGCCACTGTATAAATCAATCCATTCTTCTTATCTCTTACCGGATAAGAGTATTTGGCTGCAGCGGCTTCCTGATCTTCCTCATATATGCCAAATAACGGAGAAAAAGCCAATGCACTACCTAACGGAGAACCATACTCAGAGTTTGTTTCAATTCCGGTTGATTTCTGACGGGTATAAGCGACATTGATTCCGGTTATAAATTTATTCAGGAAGGTACGTTCTTTTGTATCCAATAGATTATAAGATGTATTGGAACGTAATGAAAGACGTTCATAATTAGAACGGTCAAAATTTCCACCAACAATACCATCTTGTTTTGTATAACCCGCTGAAAGAAAATAATTTACTTTTTCTGTTCCTCCGCTAATCGTTAATTGATGATTCTGAATAGGAGCATTGTAATTAAATATTTCTTTCTGCCAATCCGTTCCTTTACCGTATGAATAAGGATCCTGATAACGTGCTTCTTGTCCGGAATTTAATAAACCCTCATTGATCATAATCGCATATTCTGTAGCATTAAGCATTTTACGTTCTCTCCAAGGATTTTGCCATCCCATTGAGAAATCATACGTTACTGTAGCTTTTCCTTCCTTTCCTTTTTTAGTTGTAATCAAAACAACCCCATTTGCTGCACGAGCTCCATATACCGCTCCGGAAGCAGCATCTTTCAATACTTCAATTGACTGAATATCACTTGGATTAAGATAGTTTAATCCCCCTTCTATCGGCATACCGTCAATTATATAAAGAGGGTCGCTATTATTGATGGTACCGATACCACGTATACGTACCTTCGCAGAAGCATTCGGTTGACCGGAACTGGTAGTAACCGTTACACCTGCAGCTAATCCCTTCAATGCATTATCTACACGAACAGGATTGGTAAACGCAAGGTCATCAGAAGAAATCTTTGCAATCGCAGCCGTTACCACACTCTTTTTCTGAACACCATAACCCACGACTATTACTTCATCCAGTAACTCAGTATCTTCCTGCAGAACAATATTCATCAGGCGGGAAGCATCTGCTTTAAGTTCGAGAGGTTTAAAACCAATGTAAGAGATTACTAATGTACTCCCATCCGGAGCATTGAGAAAGAACTGACCATCAATATCAGTCATGGTACCATTGGTAGTGCCTTTTACTACCACATTCACACCAGGTAACGGATAATCGTCCGTTCCCGAAATTATTACACCTTTGATTTGCACGTCCTGCGCATACAGATTTAAGGTGATACCTAATAACA
>JAJQES010000053.1 GCA_021201565.1 Tannerellaceae bacterium | reverse complement strand
AAATATTTTTCATATCATGTTACATCCCTGCTAAAAAAGAGTTACAAAAAAAGTATAGAAATACCGGACCTGTGCCTTACTGTTCTAACAGTTTTTTGAGTGCTTCGAGGCGTCCGGCAGAGAGAGGTGCTACTTTTTTTAATTTATAATCCATTCCCATCTTTTCATATTTGGGTGTTCCCATAATATGATAGGGCAGTAGTTCGGTTTTCCGGATGACGGTGTAAGGTTTGAGGAAAGTTGCTAATGCCCGGATGCCTTCTTCCGTATCCGTATAACCGGGCACTACCACGTGGCGAATCCATACGGGAATCTGTTTTTCTTCCAGGTAGTCCAGTGTCCGTACCGGATTTGTATGGGCGATTCCTGTCAATTCTTTGTGAAGGGATGGAAGAGCTGTTTTTATATCTAACAGGACCAGATCAGTATATTGATAGACCTCTTTTACTTTGTCATTGAGGATCGCTCCAGAAGTATCCAGGGCGGTATGGATCCCGTTTTCTCTGCACAGTTTAAAGAATCCGGTCACAAATTCTGCCTGCATCAGCGGTTCCCCTCCTGTCACGGTGACTCCTCCCTTAGCTATAAAGTTTTTGTATCGTAATACCTCTTCCATGAGTCCGGCAGGTGTGAAGGAGTAGGGGGTAGAAGCTTCCGGATCCCAGGTATCCGGATTATGGCAATATAAACAGCGCAGTGGACAACCCTGCATGAATACGACAAAACGTATTCCCGGACCGTCCACTGTGCCAAAACTTTCCAATGAGTGTATTTTACCTTTGGTTTCCATACGGAACTTTTTGATTTTGATATGGGCACAAAGGTACAAAGAATTGATCTCCTTTACCGGATCTGTAACAGATAATTTCCTGAAGGAAGTGTAAAGGATGTTTCGCCCTGTAGGGTTGCTAATCCTGTGGGCAGGGTTACTTCGGCTGTTGTATTGGCCGGGATGGTGATCTTCCATTCGATCTGTCCGTTGACTTTTATCCATTCACTCCGGATCAGTCCGTAAATGGATTCATAAGAGGCATTGACAAAATCGAGCTTTTCCGGGAAGAACGGTTTCATTTGTATCTTTTTAAAGCCGACCTGTTCTTTGTCAGTACTGATACCTGCCAGGCATTCATAATACCAGATCATCAGGTCCCCCAGTAGCATGACGTGGTTGGCTGAGTTCATCGCAGGATCAGCTGTGTCTCCGTTCCAGAGTTCCCAGATAGTAGTTGCTCCTTTTTCAATCATATATCCCCAGCTGGGATAGGTCGTATTCGTGGCGATTGTATAGGCCAGTTCCGGTTCGCCGTATTGAGTCAGTCCCCGCATCATGTGTTGTATTCCTATTAATCCGGTACTTACATGGCTGTTAAATTCTCCTTTCGTCTTTTCAAGGATGTTTTTAAAAACTTTTTTCTGGTATTCTGCAGGCGTTAGTCCTAATCTCAGAGAGAGCAGGTTGGCTGTTACGGTATTGTTTCCATATTGTCCGGTCTCTTTGTCCAAATATTTTTCGTTATAGGAATTTCTCATTAAAGAAGCGATCCGGTCAAACTCCTGCCGGTCATCTGTATAACCGTTTAGGGTAGCAAATTTGCTCATCAGTTGAAGGATATGATGGAAGAAGGTAGTGCTCAGGATGGCTCCGTCAGTTTTCCGTGCCGGGTCTTCCGAGTGGATCAGCTCCTGCCGTTCAGGTGGCATACACCAGTCTCCGAAGGTATCTTTGGTAACAATATAGTCGGTCATGAAGTTAGTCATAATATGGTTTACCCATAGTTTCATCGCATCATAATGTTGCCGGATGGGACGTATGTTTCCATATTGTTCGTACAACATATTGATGGCAAAAATGTAGGCTGCGGGCCAGGTCACATTTTCTGTGCGTATATCCCAGAAGTCAGGCGCTACATCAGGAATGCTGCCTCCGGGCTGCTGGGCGTCCCGGATGTCTTCAATCCATTTTTCATACAGGAGAGCCTGTTCGACCAGGAAACTTTCCCCGATACAACCCATACCACGGTCTCCGAGCCATCCCATACGTTCATCCCGTTGCGGGCAATCGGTCGGCATACTCCGGTAGTTTCCGGTAATACCCCAGTATGCGTTTTTATAGAGCTGGTTTAAGAGGGAGTTAGAGCATTCAAACGAACCGGTATCTGACATCCGGTCATAAATCACTTTTCCGGTCAGGTCGTTTAGGGAAGGGGCCTGGTCAAGCCCACTGATTTCAACAAACCGGAATCCGTGATAGGTAAAAACCGGTTCCCAGGTAAAGGTTCCGGTTTCAGCCGGTGTATATATGTCTGTTACCCGCGCTGACCGCAAATTGTCCAGATAAAGATTTCCGTCCGGTTGCAGGAGCTCAGCGAATACCATCCGGACCGGTTTGTTTTTTTGTGCCTTTCCCTGTATGTTTAACCAGCCGACCATATTTTGTCCCATGTCCACCATATAGGTTCCCCGGGATGTTTGGGTGATGGAAAGAGGTTTGATCTCTTTCATAACCTGTATATTCGGATTACGTTGTGCAATCAGTTTGCCTCCCGGTTCTTCTACCAGAGAGGCGTTTTGCCAGTTGGTATCCTTGTATCCATTCCTGTTCCATCCGTGTAGTATGCGGTTGGCGTCAAATTCCTCTCCGTCAAATTCGTTGTTGGCTATAATGGGGCCGTTGGTCGTGAGTTTCCAGGAGTCATCGCTGGTAATCGTTGTTATGTTGCCGTTGTTATCTTCGATCTCCAGTTGCATAAGCATTTTTGGAAAACCAAAATGGCGGACTCCTTCTCTGCGCATACTGAAATACCGTCCGTTCCCGAGGATAACACCCACCGTATTGGCTCCACCGGACAACATACCGGTTACATCATACGTATTGTAATTGACCTGTTTGGAATAGTCGGTTGCCGTAGGGGCAAACACGTCGTTCCCTACTTTTTCCCCATTCAGGTAACATTCATAAAATCCTAATCCGGTTATATATAAGGTCGCTTTCCGGATGTTGGCAGGTGAAGTGAATTCTTTTCTTACATAACGTGCTGCCAGCCGGGTCTCTCCCTCCAGTTTGTCTCCTTCATTTTGGGATTTGTCTAAACCGATCCATTTTGCCTGCCAGTCATTCCTGTCTGTAAAAGCCATGCGCCACTGGTTGGTTTTGCTCCAGGGCGTTTCTCCTTTGTTGGTCCATACTTTTACTTTCCAGTAGTAAGTTTTCCGGGATTCTAAGGGAGTACCTTCATAGGGAATGAATATGGAGTTACCGGAAGAAATTTTACCTGAATTCCAGGATAAATTTCTTTCCGCATTCAGATCGTTCTCAGAGGTGGCTACCAGGATCTGGTAAGCGGTCTGGTAGACCTCATTTTCATTTGCTTTAAGCTGCCATAGAAAGCGGGGGGATTGTATGTCTATGCCTATGGGATCCGTAAGCATTTCAATCCGTGGATTTTTGATCTGTAAAGCTGTGGCCTGTATGGGAGCACAGATGGTAAACAGACAGATGAGCAAGAGGGTCAACTGTTTCATGGTCTTAAAATTTAAAAATGAGAATAGATAGTATCCGCAAATATAGAGGAGCCTGAAATAAGGTAGGTGTTATTTTTGACACAATTAGTTTTAAAAATGACATTTCTATTCGTGTCTCATGTACCCTGAATAGATAAAAAAAGCACGGATTACACAAGGTGTGCGTAATCCGTGCAGGAATGTATTATTTACTCTCAGCTTTTTATAAAGAGTGGTTGATCGTACGTGAAATCACATCTAATTGTTGTTCTTTTGTCAGTTTGACAAAGTTTACAGCATAGCCTGATACACGAATGGTCAACTGAGGATATTGTTCGGGGTGGTTCATGGCATCAATCAATAATTCTTTATCGAATACATTGACGTTCAGATGCTGTCCCCCTTCCGGTGTGAAATATCCGTCCAGCAGGTTGGTCAGGTTTTCCACCTGGGTCACACGGTCTTTCCCTAATGTTGCCGGTGAAATACCGAAGGTATATGAGATACCGTCATGTGCATGCTGGAATGGCAGCTTGGCGACCGAAGCCAGCGCAGCGATGGCTCCTTTCTGGTCACGTCCGTTCATGGGGTTGGCACCCGGTGCGAATGGCGCTCCGGCAGGACGTCCGTCAGGAGTTGCCCCGGTCTTCTTACCATATACCACGTTGGAGGTAATGGTGAGGATAGACTGGGTCGGAACCGCATTCCGGTATGTCTGGTGCTGGCGCAGGTATTCCATGAATTTTTCAGTGATCTCTACCGCGATCTCGTCAGTCCGGTCGTCGTTATTACCGAAGGGGATGTAATCGCCTTCACGTTCAAAGTCAACGGCCAGTCCCCGTTCGTCACGGATCACTTTTACTTTGGCATCGCGGATAGCAGCCAGTGAATCGGCTACAATAGACAGACCTGCGATCCCGGTAGCCCGGATCCGTTCAACGCTTCCGTCATGTAGTGCCATCTCAAACGCTTCATACGCATATTTGTCGTGCATAAAGTGAATCATTTTCAGGGCATTTACATATACTTTTGCTAACCAGCGCATCATCTGTTCAAATTTCACCATGACCTCATCGTAATCCAGGTATTCACTGGTGATGGGTTCATAGATGGGGGATACCTGCACACCTGATTTTTCGTCTTTACCACCGTTGATGGCATACAACAGACATTTTGCCAGGTTGGCACGGGCTCCGAACAACTGCATTTGCTTACCGATCTTCATCGGGGATACGCAACAGGCGATGCCATAGTCGTCACCATATACGGGACGCATCAGGTCATCATTTTCATATTGCAGGGCTGAAGTATCAATAGAGACCTTAGCACAATAGTTTTTCCAGTTTTGAGGTGCATTGTTAAACCAGAGAACGGTCAGGTTGGGTTCCGGAGCCGGTCCGAGATTATATAATGTATGCAGATACCGGAAAGATGTTTTAGTCACCATAGAACGGCCGTCTACTCCCTGTCCCCCTAATGATTCGGTCACCCAAACCGGGTCTCCTGAAAACAGGTCATTGTATTCCGGTGTACGCAGGAAACGAACAATACGCAGTTTGATAATGAACTGGTCGATCAGTTCCTGTGCTTCTGTTTCTGTCAGAATACCGGCTTTCAGGTCACGTTCGATGTAAATATCCAGGAAGGTTGAGGTACGTCCTAATGACATAGCGGCTCCATCCTGGTCTTTTACGGCTGCCAGATAAGCGAAATAAAGGAACTGGACTGCCTCTTTTGCATTTGAAGCCGGTTGTGTTACATCGAATCCGTAGCCGGCACACATTTTTTCAAAATCTTTCAGGGCACTGATCTGTTCTGCGATCTCTTCGCGTTCCTGAATGATTTCTTCTGTGATTTCCTGGATGTCCAGACGAACCAGGAAGCGTTTCTTTTCATTGATCAGGGCTGCTGTACCATACAGGGGAACACGGCGGTAATCACCAATGATGCGTCCGCGTCCGTAGGCATCCGGCAAACCGGTGATGATGGCTGACCGGCGGGCGGCGACCATTTCATCAGTATATACGGAGAATACACC
>JAJQES010000394.1 GCA_021201565.1 Tannerellaceae bacterium | reverse complement strand
CAACTACTAACTACCAACTACTTAAATAAAATAATTATGTGTGGTATAACAGCAATCTTCAATATCCATCAGGGGCAACAGGAGCCTCTGAGGAAACAAATACTGAAAATGAGTAAACGGATACGCCATCGCGGACCGGACTGGAGTGGGGTGTATACGGGAAAAAGTGCGATCCTTGCACATGAACGCCTCTCTATTGTGGACCCGGCATCGGGAGGGCAACCTTTAATCAGTAAGAATGGCAAACACATTCTGGCTGTAAATGGAGAGATCTATAATCACCGTGAACTCCGTGAACAACTAAAAGATGTGTATGAATTTCAAACAGGTTCCGATTGTGAAGTGATTCTTGCGTTATATCAGGAAAAAGGAATTGATTTTATCGAAGACCTGAATGGGATTTTTGCCTTTGCGCTCTACGATGAAGAAAAAGACAGTTACCTGATCGCCCGTGACCCTATCGGAGTCATTCCGCTTTATATCGGTTACGACCATGAGGGACACCTGATGGTTTCTTCTGAATTAAAAGGATTGGAAGGAGTAGCGGCTCAGTATGACCAGTTCCCTCCGGGACACTATTTTTATAGTGGGGATAACGAGTTCACAAAATGGTATGTCCGGGACTGGATGGAGTATGAAAATGTAAAAGACAATCCCGCGAGTGTACAGGAATTGCATGATGCACTGGAAGCCGCCGTACAACGCCAATTGATGAGTGATGTACCTTACGGAGTACTTCTATCCGGTGGGTTGGATTCATCCATCACTTCGGCCGTAGCCAAACAATATGCCGCTAAACGGATTGAAACCGGAGGGAAAGCGGATGCCTGGTGGCCTCAGCTACATTCCTTCGCGATTGGTCTGAAAGAGTCGCCTGACCTGAAAGCAGCCCAAAAAGTAGCTGATGCCATCGGAACCGTACACCATGAAATCCATTATACTATTCAGGAGGGACTGGATGCGATCCGGGATGTGATTTATCATATCGAGACTTACGACGTAACTACTGTACGGGCCTCTACCCCTATGTACCTGATTGCCCGTGTAATCAAAAGTATGGGGATTAAAATGGTACTCAGTGGTGAAGGAGCCGATGAGGTGTTCGGAGGATACCTCTATTTCCATAAAGCCCCTGATGCAAAAGCATTCCATGAAGAAACCCTGCGTAAAATCAGCAAATTATATCTATACGACTGTCTGCGTGCCAACAAAAGCCTCGCAGCCTGGGGAGTAGAAGGACGTGTTCCCTTTCTGGACAAAGAATTCCTGGATGTAGCCATGCGGCTGAATCCACAGGATAAAATGGCTAAAGGAAAAACACGTACGATCGAAAAGAGGATTCTGCGGGAAGCATTTGAAGGAGTGTTACCGGAAGAAATCCTATGGAGACAAAAAGAGCAATTCTCCGATGGGGTAGGTTACAACTGGATTGATACATTACGGGAAGTAGCTGCCGCACAGGTAACAGACGAACAAATGGCAAAAGCTGCCGAACGTTTCCCCATTAATCCTCCCCAAAACAAAGAGGAATATCACTACCGTACTATCTTTGAAGAACATTTTCCAAGCGAAAGTGCCGCCCGGAGTGTACCCTCTGTTCCCAGCGTAGCTTGTTCAACACCCGAAGCTCTTGCCTGGGATAAAGCCTTCCAAAATCAGAACGAACCCAGCGGACGCGCCATCAAAGACGTACACGAACAAGGGTATTGATTTATCATTTATACAAAAAAGAGGATGTATCATCCTGATACATCCTCTCCACTTTTCAGAGTCTTTTTCTTTTTATTTCAGATATTTCTTCAGCATAGCAGCTGTAAACATAGCCAGGCTCTGTACCGGAGCTAATTCAGCAAACCCATTTAATAGCCCCCAGTCATGGGTGACTCCGTTGAAACGGATAGTTGTTACATATACGCCTGCTTCGTCTAAATGACGGCCTAATTTCTCTCCTCCGTCACGAAGAATATCATTTTCTGCTACTTCAATTAAAGTAGGAGGCAAGCCAGCCAATTGCTCTTTAGTGGCACGGTCCGGAGATACATAGATATTATCATATTCATCTTTATCAGAAAGATAATTATCACGCATCCATTCCATCAAAGGAGTGGTAAGGAAACGTTGTTTTCCATATTCTTTATACGAATCGAAATCTGTTCCCGCATCACAATACGGCCACATCAATACCTGGCATTTAATTTCAGGACCACCTTCATTTTTAGCTTTCAGACAAGTTCCGATAGTCATATTTCCACCTGCACTATTACCAATTACACCTAATTTTGTTCCATCCACATTGATCTCATCCCCATGAGCAGCCACCCATTTGGCAGTCGCATAACATTGATTGAGTGCCACCGGGAATTTTGCTTCCGGGGAACGGGTGTATTCCACAAAAACCGCAGCAAACTGTGACTCAACCACTACATCACGTACCAAACGTTTGTGAGTAGGATAATCTCCTAATACCCATCCGCCACCATGAATAAAGATAAACACGGGTAACTTCCCGGTCACGCCTTCCGGACGAACAACAACGATGTCAATATTCATTCCATCAGATTCGATGGTTTTATAAGTTTCTTCAATCCCGGACACATCTACCTGTACCGCAGATTGGGCATCTTCCAACACCTTGCGGGCCTGTGCAGGAGGCAAAGATTCTACAGGAGTATCACTGGCATTTAACACTTTAAGATATTCTCTTGTTCCTACGCTCAAATGATCGTCTTCCAAATAATCAGGAGCTTCTTTTCCTAGTCCAAACATATTCTACGTTATTATTTAATGGTTAAAACAAAAAAACAATCCAACGGCTGTTTTGTTGCCGGCCTCTATAAAGAATACAGATATATTATTGCCTTCCGGATAAGGTGTTAAATAAATAAAATAATCCGTCGGCTTTATACATGTTACCGTTGAGTAACTTAGATTTGTTACCGAATGGTAACTTAATCATACAACAATGAATATTTATTTTATAACCGCTTCTCTTTTACTCTTTTTTGCAAGCGCAATACATGTACTAAAAGGCGTCCCTCTGGTAAATAGTCTTACGCCTAAAAAAGAAAAGGAGGTATACCGTATATGGTTAATGGTTTCAGCCGGAATCCAGTTAATAACAGTAGACCTATTGCTATCAGGACTCTTTTTACTTCTTACGGGCGTAGGCATACTTCCTTACAACTTTGTCTTTATACTATTCATCTGTCTGCTATACAGTGGATATGGGATCGCATGGCTTCTGGTTCTTCTTTCAAAAAAGGCAGAACATGGCTACTACTTCCGTCTTACTCACTGGATATTATTCCTGATCGTAGCAGCTTTGAGTTGGATAGGGTTATATACAGAACAAAATTTTTCCCATTAAGAATGATAGAGTATGATCAAAAATAAAGAAGCAACGAAAGAGATTCTTATCAAGGCTGTGGATGATCTGATCACTGAAGAAGGATTTGAGAAGTTAGGAATTAATGCAGTCGCAGCACGTGCGGGTGTATCTAAAATGCTTATATATCGGTATTTTGGCTCCTTGGAAGAATTAATTGCCGCTTATATCAAACAACATGATTTCTGGATTAATCTTCATCCAACTCTCCCTTCCCGGGAGGAGTTAGGCGATTTTCTTAAACAGATGTTCCGGAATCAGATCAATCTGTTACGTGATAACTATACACTCAGACGGCTCTATCGCTGGGAACTTAGCTCTAACAATCCGGTGATACGGCAGTTACGGGATGAACGTGAGCTGAAAGGAAAACAATTGACCGATATGATTATCAAAACATTTGATTTTCCACCGGAAGAGGTAACATTAGTAGCCACCCTGTTAGCCTCTTCCATTACTTATCTGGCACTGCTGGCTGAGTTTTCTCCCTACTATAATGGGATTGCCATCCAACAGGATAAAGGATGGGAACAGATTGATAAAGGAATCAGTAAATTAATTGATGAGTGGTTAATCAAACAGGAAAATAGAAAATAAGATGAGACAATACATTCGATTATTGATTTTAGGTACACTTTCTTTCTTCATATACAGTTGTCATTCACAAACCAGGGTATATGGAGCCGGAAATATTAAAATAGAGATTGAACAGGGAGCTAAATGGTTCCATGACTTTCCTCTGTTTATGGGGATTAAAGTAAAAAACACTCCTCAGATGGCGATTTGGTTAGAAGATACGGAAGAGAATTATCTCTCTACGCTCTATGTAACCCGCCGGGCTGCAACCGGTAGATGGAGAATGGCAGGAGGTAATCGCAGAAAAGAGGCTCTTCCACACTGGAGCCATCAACGGGGCATTCAATATGAAGACGGACTTTATCTGCCTACACGGGATGAACCCTTACCTGACGGAATATCGGGAGCGACTCCCAAAGGAAGTTTTGAGTTGAAAGTTACACCGGAAAACGGGCAGACCAGGTTTGTGATCAAAGTAGAGGTTAACCACTCTACGGACTTCAATGAACAGTTCCCCAAAACAGCAAAAGAAGGTGGCCTCAACTATTCCGGAGGCAAGCAGGGAAGCGGACAACCGGCACTCGTATATGCAGTCTATATAGATATGACTTCGGATCAACAGATATACGAAGCAGAACTATTGGGCCATAGCAGTCCGGACGGTTCAGATGGAGCCATCTATGCGGATCTGTCAGGCATCACAACAGCGTTATGTATCCTTCACCGGATCAGGGTGATACTACCTGATTAAAAGTAAAGTTAACAGATACTCCATCAAAAAGCCCGGACAAACTTCCAGAGGTGACATACACATTTGTAAAAAGGAGTTCAAAATCATCATATTCCAAACGAATACGGGTATGATTGTATTCCCACGACCAATAAAAGGTATAATATTCTTCCCAGTCTTCACTATATCTTTTATCCCAGATATACTCTTCTCCTCTTCCATTCTGATAGAAAATAAGAGTGTGCCGGATTTCCACTCCATCCTGGTCCCGGTAATGATCCACCCAAACGCGATTCAAAATAGAGACATCCGGATTAGCATCATCATACGGAGCTTCACAGGCAAAAGAAAAAGACAACAAAAAAAAGAATAACAGAAATCGTTTCATACAAGAAAGTGTTTACCTGAGGTAAAGGTATACAAAAAAAAGGCTGCCTCAAAATGTTGGGAAATATAGGGAAGACTGATTTTGTATTGAAGAATATGGAGTCTATTCCTTCAAATAATATATTCAAACAGCCTCCCCGGTTCCACTCTTACAACGCTGCTTTTTCCAGCTCAATAATAAGTTGTACTATTTTATCCTGTTCCATCTGTACAATGAATTAGTTAACAGTTTCAAAAGCACTTTTACCGGATATCAGACATCGATTATCTCTTTTAAACGGGTTGCTATTTTAGTCCAGTGTGCATTTAGGTTTACCGTTTTAATAGAAATCGGGTGCTCTTCATAATAATAAGTCAGGTCATACTCTTCCTCTATAGTTGGATAGAGTAAAACACCGGCCGCACGTGCGGACTTTTCTGTTCCGTCACGGGAATTCATCAAATAACTGAATAACTGATACAAATTTGTTG
>JAJQES010000148.1 GCA_021201565.1 Tannerellaceae bacterium | reverse complement strand
GGTTCAGCGAAGCGCTACCCTGGGTCAGGAACCGCCCACCTACCTCAACCCTGAATTCTAAGACTTGTGCAAGAGAAAAGAGATAAAAAATCAGGGGCTCTTTGGTTTAGTTGAGTTTATTTTTTCTTTTCCCACCCCTCGGTGTATTTTATGAGAGGGGATGAGAAAAGAAAAAATAAAGGTATGCTTCTTTAATTAAGCGGCAAACCCTCCTAGCCTTACAAAAGGTGAGTTTCGTTTTATAACAGCAAACATGCGCTCAATTAATTTAAACTTAATAGCATTTTTGACAACACCTTGCTTTTTACCTTCTTTTATTTTACGCCTATAGTAGGCTTTTAGTTCCTTATCATGACAAATAGCCGAGTTTGCAGCTTGGGTAAGCTCGGCTTTGAGTCCTTTAGCTGCTATCTGACTTACTTTGGTTTTACCTCGTATACTGGTTCCCGAGGAATATTCAAACGGTGCTACTCCCACATAACAGGCATAGGCCCGGGCAGAAGAGAAAGCCCCGAAATTATTCGTATGAATGATTGTACAAATAGCATTAATAAGACCAATGCCCACTATGCTTGTAAGAAGTTCATAACTTCTTTTTAATTCTTTATCTGATAGAATAACCGAGATAATCTCTTTTTCTATTTCTTTGATATTTTCCTCTGCCATTCTTTTGGATTGCTCAGCACGAAAATAGATAGAGCTTTTCTCTCTTTCCTCATACTCTGTCAAATATCCTTGTAAGGAAGCTTTTTGCTTTACATATCGTTTTCTCTCTGCGATTAATTCTTTAAGAAAAAGTAGCTTCCGGCTTTTGCTCGGATGAGTCACCAGTTCATCCCGGTGCAGATAGCAATAATAAGCAATGGCAGTAGCATCTACTTTATCACTTTTACCTCGTTTTAATCCCATAGATCTTTTTAAATGAATGGGGGTAACAAATGAATAAGTAATACCCAAAGAATCGAGATAAAAACTAATCTCGTATCCATAAATTCCGGTATGCTCCATACAGATCATCACTTCATCTAACAGGATTTTTTTCTTTAACAGCCAATCGGATAATCTCTTAAAACCAGAGAGGTTGTTTGATACTTTTAAGTAATTTCCGCGCTTGCCTTTTTCTTTGCTGTACAGAACAACATCCAGTGTCTTTTTGGAAATATCAATTCCAATAAACCATTTCTTTTTCATACTTTTGTTACACTTGAGAGGTTAACCTGTGGCTGATTAATCTATTTCCTTTAATAAGCACTTGTTCTGCTTAGAATTCTACCTGGATCTGGTCAGCTAAAAGGAAAGAAGGACTAATTCGGGGTTCAGAGATTTTTCTCCAAAGCGGGTTCTAGTTCACCTTCTTTCCTTGGTTAACCTTGTTTTATTACAAAGATAATTTATTCTTATTTTTCTCTTTGCAAATCTAAAGGAAGAGGGTTGCACCCTGCATTGTGTTATCCCGGTGGAACCTTTCCAAGGTTCAGGATTTGTGGGTGATTCCTGAACCCAGGGTGTTCGCTTCGCTCGACCCTGGGCTATTTCTTACTCCCTTGCAGGGATTGTCTAACTTACAAATCGTAACTTTTTCGATTTTAGATCTGAGTTTTTACACAGTTTCTCCAGAGAAGAGAATAACCTGCCGCTGATCAATACATTAACCATAAAATAAATTTTCTGAACATGACTGGACAACGTCCCAGGCTAAGTTGTTGCGTCTCTTAGGGACTTCATGGTATGGTATTGTTACCATATTACTGTTTTTCAGTCAGGTATTTCCAGAAACGGCGGGGCATGTGTTGCCGTTGGAGTTTGGGATTGATCCGTTCTTTGATCGTCATCGATTTAAAATACCCCTGCCACAATTCCTGGAACAACTTTTCATCTTTTGCCATCAGTTCCTCATCCAGTTTACCGCTTAACAAGTGTGTATCATCCTCCAGCGTAATCTCCTCCACCGTCTGCAAATCATAATAATAACCGTAATGCCGCCGGGTATCGTAGATCACCCATTTCTGGCCCGCGAACCTCTCTTTAAAATGGTGGACCGTCAGCGGCAACGCGTTGCATTGAGGGGCTACCGGCGCGAAATAAATATCGTCTGCCGCCTTCTGGAAACGTACAAACATCAGCAGGTAATGTTTCTCTTTACTCACTTTCTTAGCCAGCTTTTTTACTTCCAGCACATCATCGTCGGCAAAATTCAGTTCAATCGAACGGGGAGAATCAAAGGTCTTCCGGATATAGCGGAACATTAATTCATCCCTTTTAGATTCTTCCGATAACCACACGCACATCAGCATATTACAGGTAATCCCCGACACTTTTTTCTGCAATCCGGCCCATACCCTGCCGGACTTTTCCGTATCTGTGACTACCCGGTGCAGCTCCGTCATAAAAAGAGGCTCCGGTTCCCCTTCTCCTATCAGGCAGTCAGGGAAGGTATGACGGTGATAAGCATCAAACACCGCCGTCAGTAACCCTTCAAACGTTTTATCATATTGGAATACCCGCATAGTCAGTCAGGAAAAAAGATCGATAATTGATTCGTATCCTCTCCCTTCGGATTTTTCTTTTTCCGGGTGAGCA
The DNA here is from genome assembly GCA_021201565.1 of Tannerellaceae bacterium. Classification (GTDB taxonomy): domain Bacteria; phylum Bacteroidota; class Bacteroidia; order Bacteroidales; family Tannerellaceae; genus UBA4116. The sequence goes on along the minus strand of JAJQES010000148.1, from coordinate 2,976 downwards.
CCTGGCGCACATATTCCGGGCGTACTTCATGGATCGTATTAGACATGGCCAGCTCATGGCAGGTAATAAAATATTGAGCCTTCTTCATCACCACCCCGATCTTTTTCAGGACAGTCGAAGTGATACGGGCATGCCGGCGGGTAGCCACTATTAATTTGGCCGATTTGACCCCAATACCCGGAACCCGGAGAATCAGCGCGTAATCCGCCGTATTCATATCCACCGGAAACTGTTCCGGATGCCGGAGGGCCCACGCCAGTTTCGGGTCTATTTCCAGGTCCAGGTCCGGATAAGCATCATCCACAATCTCGTCCGTCCGGAACCCATAAAACCGCATCAGCCAGTCCGCCTGGTAGAGCCGGTTTTCCCGTACCAAAGGCGCCTGTTTCAGGGCCGGCAGCCGGCTGTCATACGAATTAACCGGAATGAAACCGGAATAATACACCCGTTTCATACTCGGACGCTGGTACAGGTTGGCCGATAGTTGCAGGATCTCCTTATCACTCTCATTCGTAGCTCCCACAATCAGTTGCGTACTTTGTCCCGCAGGAGCAAACCGGGGCGCGTGGCGGAACTTCCGGCGTTCCTCTTTATTTTCCAATACCCCCTGCCCGATATAATGCATCGGTTTATAGACACTCTGGTGATCCTTTTCCGGGGCCAGCAATTTCAGGTTCTGTTCTTTCGCGATTTCCACATTGACACTGAGCCGGTCCGCATAGAGCCCCGCTTCCGCCACCAGTTCCCGGCTGGCTCCGGGAATACTTTTCATGTGGATATACCCATTATACCGGTGCACCCGGCGAAGCTCTTTTATCACCCGGACCATACGCTCCATGGTGTAGTCCGCATGATGGATCACCCCCGAACTCAGGAACAACCCTTCGATATAATTGCGTTTATAAAATTCAATAGTCAGGTCAACCAGCTCCTGCACAGACAAGGTCGCCCGTGGAATGTCATTGCTCCGCCGGTTGATACAATACGCACAGTCGAACATACAGTAATTGGTCATCATAATTTTCAGCAGCGACACACACCGGCCATCCTCTGTAAAACTATGACAAATCCCCCACCCGCTCGTGTTGCCCGTCCTACCCGCCTGGCTCCTGCGGGACGTTCCGCTTGAAGAACAGGACACATCATATTTAGCGGATTCAGCGAGGATTTTCAATTTACCCAATATACTCTCATTCATACCTGCAAAGAAACAAAATTCTTTGTAAAAAATGAACCATTCCACCCTCCGTTTCACCTACAAATCCACCCCCTTTTTTCTTGTCCGTTGGTAGTCAGCCCACTACTCTCTACACACCTCTTTTCACCCCCGCAGAGGGTAATATACGTTAGACCCCGGCAACGCTGGGGAAGGGTTGGTAGTTACCCCATGAGTCACGTACGGATAAGCCCTGTTTGGTCGGCGGGGATCGGGAGATCAGTGTTGGTCGGAAGATTTTCGTTTAATATACTTATTTGATTACCAGTATATTATTTGGTAGATTAATCTATTATTTGTATCTTTATACAAACAAATAACCCATGATTTTCAAAGACCACAAAGTAACTATTCAGCAAATATTATCCATCATACCAGATGGATTGATCTGAAAGCTTGCTGTTAATACCAAAGTAGATTACTGCGCTAAAGTTCTTCAGGGCGAACGGCTCTTTAATCTACTTTTATACGCCCTTTTCAAAGCAGACCGTCTCTCACAGCGCTTTTTGGAAGATGTGTTCCAATATCCTCATTTTAAGTTCTTATTCAATTACTCTATTGATTTAAAAGTGACCCATAGTAGTATCTCAGAGAGACTCTCCAGGATAAACCTGGACTTCTTCAAAGAAGCCTATGATAATATATATAAAGAGTTTAGCCGCTTGTATACAGATAAGGAGCGAGAGAAACTACGACTTATCCGCGTGGATAGTTCCATGGTTGCTGAGACCGGCCGGCGGCTTAAAAAAGGGATGCTGGTGGGAGGAAAAAAGAAAAAAGAGAACAAAGGGGAGCAAAAGAAACAGGTAAAATACTCCATGGCTTACGATGGTAGTACAGTCAGCCGGGCACTTCTTTACAGTGAACCCCAGTCCGGGCTCTTTTCCCTTTACTGGAAGATCTGATAAAAGCAGACAAAGATCACCACAATCTCTATGTGTTTGACCGGGGACTGTGTGCCATGGATTCGTTTGAGAAAATAAGTAAAGAGGAGGCTGTCTTTCTATGCCGTATTAAAACCAACCGCAGAGTAAATGTGATAGAAGACCTTATAAAAGAAGATACAGAAAAAGACCTTCAAACCCTGGATCTTATAAGTGATCAGATCGTACAGCTTTATGATAACAAGAATAACTCTTTTTCACCCACTCTTTACCGTAGGGTGGTTTGTAAAAGAAAAGAACTCCTTGATACCACTCCATACAAAAATAAAGGAAAGCGTAAAAAGCTAGAAAACGAAATCCATTTTCTAACCAATCATTTTGAACTCTCTGCCAAAGAGGTGGCGGCTCTTTATCGTAAACGCTGGGATATAGAAGTATTCTTTCGTTTTCTAAAACAGGAACTTCACTTTAAACATTTTCTAAGTCTCTCGGAAAATGGATTACAGGTAGTACTCTATATGACCCTTATTGCAGCCATGTTAGTGATGATATATAAAAGGGGAAATGACATTGGCTTTACCACGGCCAAAAGAAGACTTATGATGGAAATGGAGTCACTGATCATCGCTATGGCTATTGTTTTTACCGGAGGGGACATTAAAAAATATGGTATGGTGGATTATGAAAGAATGATTCCCAAATAATCAAAAAAAGCAACTTAATAAAACTATAACCCTTTTTATCTTCCGACCACTACTGATCTGGAGATCCACGCCGACCAGGGCGTCTAGGGTTCTGAAGGGACGGCATAATAAAATAGCGACAAAATAAAAAAATGATCTTTAAAAACTTGTTCAATAAGCCAAGGATTATTAT